>JAUCFZ010000001.1 GCA_030377915.1 Clostridiaceae bacterium HSG29 | reverse complement strand
GAAGTTTTAGTACAAATCAATAAAAAGAAAACTGCTTTAGTTAATAATATAAATGAACTTTTTAGAAGAGAAAAATATGAAGATATTTCAAAAGAAACTGGTATGCAACGATTAAGAGAAAAAATTAAGCAAATGGTAATAGAAACACTTGAAAGCGATTCTGATAAAATTACAAATATTTATTTTGAAACATTTATTATACAAGGATAAATTTAGTGATATAAAAAAGGAGGTGGTTAAATGTCAGAAGTACTATCGCAAAATGAAATTGATGAACTGTTAACCGCCTTAAATACCGGTGAAGTCGATGTTAAAGAGATAGAAGAAGAGCAAAATGAAAAGAAAGTAAGAAAATATGACTTTAAAAGACCGGATAAATTTGCAAAAGAGCAATTAAGAACTTTAGAAAATATTCATGATAATTACTCAAGACTTTTAAACAACTTTTTATCTGGTTATTTGAGGACTTTTACTGAAGTTGAAGTTTTATCAACTCAAAGTTTGATTTTTAATGAATTTAGTAATTCTGTTTCAAATCCTGCTATATTAGGAATTGTAAAATTAGAACCTTTAGAAGGTGAAATTATTATCGAATTATCTTCTGATATAGTATTTAAAATTATTGAACGGGTTTTAGGTGGAAGTGAAAAAGATAGTAGTGAGGCAGTTTCTAGAACCTTAACTGAAATTGAAATTTCTCTTTTAAAATCTTTTCTGAAGAAATTTTTAAAATTTATGAAAGATTCATGGGAAAGTATAATTGAATTGAATCCAAAACTAATAGAAATTGAAACTAATTCTCAATTCGCACAAATTGCTTCTCCAACTGAATCAATTGCATTGGTAACATTAAATATTAAAATAAATAATTCGGAGGGTATGATGAATATATGTCTTCCACATAAAGTTATTGAACCGATTTTACCTAATTTAAGTTCGAAAATGTGGTTCTCAGATATTTCTAAAAAACCTATTACTGAAGAACAGAAAGGTCTGGTTATAAAACAATTAGCTAAAACTAATCTTGCTGTTAAGGCTGTAATTGGTGGTACAAATATTAGTGTAAAAGAACTTTTGAATGTTAGAAGAGGCGATGTATTAGTTCTTGATAGAAAAGCAGATCAAGAAATTGATATTTATGTTGATGACGAATTAAAATTTAAAGGAATACCTGGTAAAAATAAAAATAAAGTTGCAGTTAAAATAAAAGGGATTTATCAGAAAGGAGATGCATACAATGGCTGATGGATTATTATCTCAAGATGAAATAGATGCGCTGCTAAACGGCTCGGACGATTTAGAAGAACTTACACCTGAAGAAATTGATGCTATGGGTGAAATCGGAAATATAAGTATGGGTACTGCAGCAACAACATTGTATACTCTGCTTGGACAAAAAGTAACTATTACCACTCCTAAAGTTGAAGTGACAACATTTAAAAAGATGAATGAGGCGATTTCAGTTCCGCATGTTTTGGTTAAAATTTCTTATAAATCGGGAATTGAAGGAATGAACTTATTAGCAATAAAAGAAGATGATGTAAAAATTATAACTGATTTGATGATGGGTGGAGATGGAACAAATATATCTGATGAATTAACAGATATGCATTTGAGTGCAATAAGTGAAGCGATGAATCAAATGGTAGGGTCTTCTTCGACTTCTCTATCACAAATGCTAGGTGAAACAATTGATATTTTACCACCTGAAGCTATAAGGAATGATGGTCAGAATGTAGATTATGACGAAATTGGATTAGATAGTGACGAAACAATTACTGTAACATCATTTGATATGAAAATTGGAGAATTGATTGATAGTGAAATAATGCAAATAATGCCGGTAGAAGTAAGCAGGCAATTAGTTCAAAAATTATCTCAGCCTGAAGAGGAGATAGTTGATGAAGTTATTCCGGATAGAGAACCAGAACCGGTTAAAGAAATTCCAACACCTACAATGGTGGCTCCAGCACCACCAAGAGAAAATCCTATTCAAAATGAAAGAAAAGTTAATGCTCAACCATTAGAGTTGAATAATTTTAGTGACAATACAGATTCAAAGTATTATAATAATGATATAGAATTAATAAAAGAAGTTCCTTTAGAAATTACTGTAGAATTAGGTAGAACTCATAAGAAAATAAGTGAGATCTTAGAGGTTGGTGAAGGGACAATTATTGAATTAAATAGCATAGTAGGCGAATCGCTGAATATATTGGCTAATGGAAAAATGATTGCAAAAGGTGAAGTAGTTGTTGTTGATGAAAACTACGGAGTTAGAATCACCGATATTATTAAACCAGAAAAGATTATTGAACGGATTTAAGGAGGAAATGAATGGGTGAAGGCATATTAATAGTTGATGATGCGGCTTTTATGAGGATGATGATAAAAGATGTATTAACAAAAAATAACTATGATGTTGTAGGTGAAGCTGAAAATGGTAAAAAAGGTATAGAAAAATATCAGGAATTAAATCCAGAATTAGTAATAATGGATATTACTATGCCGGAGGTTAATGGAATTGAAGCAGTTAAGAAAATAAAAGAAATAGATTCGGAAGCAAATGTAATAATGTGTTCTGCAATGGGACAGCAGGCGATGGTAATTGAGGCTATTCAAGCTGGTGCGAAAGATTTTATTGTAAAACCATTTCAGGCTGATCGCATTATTGAAGCAGTGAAAAAAGCTATAGGATAAATTTAAAGGAGAAGTATACATAATTGTTGCTTTTCCTTTTGTGGTAAAAAATAAGGTGGAATAATGACTGTTTATGAGTTTTTATCTGTATTAGGATTGATAATTTTATTTATCGTTTTTTTTTATATAGTTTATTTAACGACTACGTTTATTGGTAAAATAAATAAAAATTACAATATAAATAAGAATATTAAAATAATTGAAAAGGTGCCTATTAGCAACAATATGTTTTTATTGTTGATAGAGCTGGATAATAAGAATTATTTAATTTCAGTGTCGAAAGATTCGATTTCTTTAATTGATAAAATTGATGATTTAACTTTAATAGATTCAAATAAAAAAAATGTTGATGAAAAATTTAACAATATTTTGTTGAGTAAAATAAGAAAAACAATAAATAATAAAGAAAAGTAGGAAAATATGAAATCATTAAAATGGAAGCTTTTATTAAGTTTAATAATTATTTTAACAATTAGTTTTTCTGCGGGTATTATTACTTTTGCTGAAGGGGAAACATTTGATATACCTGGAATTGATATTCAAATAAATCAGCCGGATACAAATCAAGAAGTAGCTGATAGTATAAAAATAATTGCATTATTGACAATTTTGGGGTTAGCACCATCTATTTTAATTATGATGACTTCGTTTACAAGATTTATTATTGTTTTTTCTTTTTTAAGAAAAGCAATGTCTTTGCAATCTACTCCACCTAATCAAGTGCTAGTAGGTTTGGCACTATTTTTGACGTTATTTGTAATGACGCCAGTAATAACTGATGTGATGGAAAATGCATTTGAACCTTTTTCAAATGGTGAAATTTCTCAGGAAGTGGCAATAGAAAATGCACAAAAACCTGTAAAAGAATTTATGTTAAAACAAGTTAGATCAAAAGATTTAGCGTTATTTTTAAAAATTTCCAATAAAGAAGATATAGAATCTTTAGAGGATGTTCCTATTAGTTCATTAATTCCTGCATTTATTATAAGTGAGCTTAAAACAGGATTTGAAATTGGATTTTTATTATTTATACCATTTATTGTTATCGATATGATAGTTGCTTCAACTTTAATGGCTCTCGGTATGATGATGTTACCACCAGTAATGATCTCGTTGCCGTTTAAAATATTGTTGTTTGTTTTGGTTGATGGATGGCATTTAATTGTTGAGAAGTTAATTTTAAGCGTAAGGTAGGTGTGAAATGAGTAAAGGTATAATTGTTGATGTATTTGTAGATGCAATAAAAACCATTATTATGCTTTCTTCTCCTATGCTTGTAGTTGCGCTTTTAGTTGGATTTACTGTTGCAGTTTTTCAAGCTACAACTCAAATTCAAGAGCAAACACTTGCTTTCGTTCCGAAGATAATGGCGATATTGTTAGTGACTATGTTTTCTTCAAACTGGATTATTAATACTTTGATTGAATTTACTATTAGAGTATATGATTTAATTGATACAATTACATTGTAGGTGGTTATATGATTTATTTTGATTATATGATTATTTTAATACTTGTATTTGTACGGATGACGGCTTTATTTATATTAACTCCGATTTTTAATAATAAAAATGTACCGGTAATAGCCAAAATTGGATTTATATTTTTTTTGAGTTATATTATAATGCCGATTGTAATTATAAATAACAACTTAGTTATTGAAAATTTTTTTGATTTAGGAAAATTTATGGTAATTGAATTTTCAAATGGAGTAGCTTTTGGATTTGTGGTATCAATTTCAATTAGTTTTATATATATTGCAGGCCTTCTTGTTGATAGGAATATTGGATTTGCAATGGTAAGTGTAATAAGCCCACAAGATGAATCGCAGATTCCAGTATCTGCAAATTTATACTTTTTATTTTTAATGTTAGCTTTTTTTACATTAGATTTTCATTTGAAATTAATTGAAGCAATCGTTAAAACATATGAAATTTTACCTTTAGGAACAAGTATAATTAATTATAGACTTGTTTATTTTTATACTGAAATAATGACTCAAGCATTTATTGTTGGAGTGCAGATTGCTGCACCTTTTATTTTAACTATTTTAGTTGCGAATATAATATTAGGACTATTATCAAAAGCAATGCCTGGGATGAACGTGTTTCTTATTGGTATGCCTTTAAAAGTATTTGTTGGGTTAGTTACTTTTTTAATAATTATTCAGTATTATTTTGATGCTTTTAATATGCAATTGTTACGGATGATTGAATATATATATAAACTTATGGGAACTTAGGTGTAAAAATGGATAAAATTTTATTTTTTGATTTACAACTTTTTTCAGAAGAAAAAACAGAACCTGCAACTCCTAAGAAAAAAAGAGACGCTAGAAAAAAAGGTCAGGTTCCTGTTAGTAAAGATTTAAGTTCATCATTTATTTTATTATTTATATTTATTGTAATAAATATTTTTGCTAAATATTTTTCTGAAAATCTATACTCAATGCTAATATTTGTCTATGACAATATTAAAAATGTAGATGAATTATTTGAAATTGCAAATTTACTTGTATTTTTTAATCAAATAAATTATTTTGCAATTAAAATTGTAGCACCAATTTTACTTACTGCGTTATTTACAGGTTTAATATTATCATATATACAAGTAGGATTCCTTTTTTCTGTTGATCCAATTAAACCGAAATTAAGTAAAATCAATCCTATTGAAGGATTTAAAAAGTTATTTTCTATAAAATCACTAGTTGAACTATTTAAGTCTCTTGCTAAATCAGCAATACTTATTATTTATAGTTTAGTGTTTTTAAAAAGTAGATTAGTTTATTTAGTTGAATCGCTTAACTACGGTATTGAAGCGTTTATTGCTGTAGCTTGGGATATTATTTTTAATTTAGTTATTAGAATATCAATAATGCTAGTTGTTTTGGCAGTTTTTGATTATGCATATAAAATATGGCAACATAATAAAGATTTGAAAATGACAAAAAAAGAAATAAAAGATGAATATAAGGAGTCTGAAGGGGATCCGATGTTGAAATCGAAAATCAGGCAAAAGCAAAGAGAATTGTCTGCAAGTAGAATGATGCAAGAAGTTCCTGATGCAGATGTTGTAATTACTAATCCAACACATTTTGCAAATGCAATCAAATACGATTCAGAGTCTGGAAAAGCTCCAAAAGTAGTTGCAAAAGGAAGAGATTTAATTGCAAATAATATTAAAAAAATTGCAAAAGAAAATGATATTCCGATTGTTGAGAATAAACCTTTAGCGAGAGAAATATACAAAGTAACAGAAATAGGTGATGAGATACCTTCGGATTTATACCATGCGGTTGCAGAAGTGTTAGCGTATGTATATGAATTAAAAAAGAAGTAGGAGTTAAAATATGAAATTTTCTGATGCTATAGTACCAATTATATTGGTTTTAATAATTATATCGATAATTGTACCTATGCCGTTGCCGATGGTAGATTTTGCGTTAGCGATAAATATTGCATTAGCACTTTTAATATTACTTATTGCGATGTTTTTAAAAAGACCACTTGATTTTTCTGTATTTCCATCAATTTTGTTGATAACAACTCTTTTTAGGTTAGCATTAAATATTACAACAACACGTTATATTTTATCTGAAGGAAAAGCTGGAAATGTAATTGAAGCATTTGGACAGTTTGCAATAAAAGGTGATGCAGTTGTTGGATTTATTATATTCTTAATTATTATTATTGTTCAATTTTTAGTTATAACAAAAGGTTCTGAAAGAGTATCTGAGGTTGCTGCAAGATTCACTTTAGATGCAATGCCTGGTAAACAAATGGCAATTGATGCTGATTTAAATGCAGGCCTTGTTACTGAATCAGAAGCAAGAGAAAAAAGAAAAAACATACAAGGTGAAGCTGATTTTTATGGTTCCATGGATGGTGCATCTAAATTTGTTAAAGGAGATGCTATCGCTGGGATAATAATTACTATAATAAATATTTTAGCAGGTTTTGGTATAGGAAGTATTAGATTTGATTTGACTATTACACAAGCACTTCAAAAATATACATTGCTTACAGTTGGTGATGGTCTTGTTAGTCAAATACCAGCGTTGATGATTTCAACTGCAACAGGTATTGTTGTAACTCGTGCAGCATCAGATTCAGATTTAGGTAATGATGTTATTAAACAATTGTTTAATCAACCAATGGTTATGTTTATTATTTCAGGAGTGTTATTGCTTTTAGGATTTACTCCGCTTCCAACATTTCCATTTGTTATATTATCAGTCGGATTTTTTTATTTAGGATATTTATTTAGAAGTGAAATTCGCAAAGCAGTTGAAGAATCAGAAGGCGCTGTTGAAGAGGAATATCAAAAAGATGAAGGCGATAAAATTAAAAGTCCAGAAAATATCTTGCCACTATTGGAAATTGATCCTATTGAATTAGAATTTGGATACGGTGTTATTCCACTTGCTGATCCAAATCAAGGTGGAGATTTATTTGATAGACTTGTTATGATAAGAAGGCAAATTGCTCTTGAATTAGGAATTGTTGTTCCAATGATAAGACTTAGAGATAATATACAACTTGAATCTAATGAGTATATTATTAAAATTAATGGGAATTTAGTTGCAGATGGTAGTATTATGTTTGATCATTTTTTAGCAATGAATCCTGGAACTGTTGAAGGCGAAATTGAAGGTGTTGATACTGTTGAGCCAGCTTTTGGACTTCCAGCTAAATGGGTTTCAAGTGATAATAGAGAAAATGCTGAAATTCTTGGTTATACTGTTGTTGATCCATCTTCTATGATTTCTACTCATTTAACAGAAATTATTAAAAGATATTCATTTGAATTATTGGGAAGACAAGAAACAAAGAGTTTAATTGACAATATTTCTGAAATGAATCCTACAGTTGTGGGTGAGTTAATACCTAATATTTTGGGAATTGGCGATATTCAAAAAGTTCTTAAAAATTTATTAAGAGAGAGAATTTCGATTAGAAATTTAGTTAAAATATTAGAGACGCTTGCTGATTATGGTAATCAAACAGCAGATGTCAACGTACTTACTGAATATGTTAGGCAAGGATTAAGCAGACAAATTTCTGAAACTTATTTTCCAAGTAAATTCGGAAAAATAATTACTTTTAAACAAGAAATGGAAAATATGTTAATGGAATCTATTGAACAGTCAGGTGGAACGGGTTATTTATCTGTTGATCCAATGACGTCGCAAAAAATAATTAATTCAATTGCTTCTGAATTGAGAAATTTAGTGAGTATTGGAGAAGAACCTATTTTAGTTACTGCGCCTATAGTAAGGTTTTATATAAAACAATTAACTGAGCAATCATTGCCTGATTTAATTGTATTATCTTATAATGAAATTGAAAATGATATTAATTTAGAGTCAGTTGGGATGGTGGAAATTTAGTGAAAATCCGAAGATTTATAGGGCGGGATATGAATGAAGCGATTATTAAAGTAAAATCAGAATTGGGAATAGATGCTGTAATACTAAATAGCAGAAAAATTAAGCAACCGGGATTTTTAGGCTTTTTTAAAAAAAATGTTGTAGAAGTAGTTGCGGCTATTGATGAGGATTATAAAATTGAAACTAAATATTCTAAAAAAAGCAAAATAAAAACAAAATTAGAACCTGAAAAGATAGAAAAAAGTGTTGCTACTGAACCTAAAAAGAATACTGAAATGGATAATAAAATTGATAAATTGACAATGCTTGTAGAAAATTTAGAGAAAAAAATAAGTTCAATTGAAAATCATGATATATCAGAAAAACCTATTTCTAATGAAAAAATTGAAAGTAATTTTGATAAATATATTAAATTATTAACTGATAATGATTTGAGTGAAAAAGTTTCTACGCAAATAATGAATCAAGTTAATAAAAGAATTTCAGTAGACTCAAATAATGAAAAAACTGTTTTAAATGCAATGAAAATTGTAATAAAGGATTATTTAGGTGAACCAGATGAAATATTGTCTGATTATAACGAGCAAAAAGTTTTTATGTTTGTAGGACCAACAGGAGTTGGAAAAACAACTACTTTAGCTAAATTAGCTGCAAAATTATCATTAAGAGAAAATAAAAAAGTTGGTTTAATAACTGCTGATACTTATAGAATTGCTGCTGTTGAACAACTTAAAACATATAGTGAAATTCTTGGAATACCATTAAGTGTTATTTACGAAACTGATGAGATGGATGATGCAATAAATGATTTTAAAGATAAAGATTTTATTCTGGTTGATACTGCTGGAAGAAATTATAAGGATAAAATATTAAAAGAAGAATTAGAGGGAATGCTTAAATATATTGATGATCCAGAAGTTTATTTGGTTTTAAGTTTGGTAGCGGATTATAAGAATCTTATCAATGTTATAAAATCATATGATTTTATTAAAAATTGCAAATTAATATTCACTAAATATGATGAGGCAGTTACGTTTGGAAATATTTTAAATATTAAAATGTTTGCAAATAAAAAACTTTCTTATATTACAAACGGTCAAAGCGTTCCGGATGATATAGAACTCTTGAATATTGACGCGTTGGCTGATATAATTGTAGGTGATAAGTAATGGATCAAGCTGAAAAACTAAGGAATATGATTAAGAAAAATGAAAAAGACGTGGAAGATGATGTTAATGACGCAAGAATTATTGCTATTTCAAGTGGTAAAGGCGGAGTGGGGAAAACAAATATTTCTGTAAATCTTGCAATTTCACTTGCTAAAATGGGAAAGAAAGTTGTAATAGTAGATGCTGATCTTGGTCTTGCCAATATTGATGTTGTTCTAGGTATTATTCCAAAATATAATTTAGTTCATGTACTCAAAGATGATATGGAAATCGAAGATATTATTGTTGAAGGACCTATGGGAATAACACTATTGTCAGGTGGTTCTGGAATTATTGATTTTATTAATCTTGAAGATGAGGAACTGAAAAATTTGATTGATGGATTTAAATTTCTTAATAAAAATCATGACTATATTATTATTGATACTGGAGCTGGAATTAATAAATCAGTATTGTCTTTTATAGAAGCTTCTAGTGAGGTGATAGTTGTTGTGACACCAGATCCAACTTCAATTACAGATTCTTATGCATTATTAAAGAATATTTCTTCATATGAAAAGGATGTAAGTATTTTAATTAATATGGCAACATCTAATACTGAAGCACATTCTGTATATAATAAAATATCATTGGCAAGTGAGAAATTTCTAAAAATGAAATTGAATAAATTAGGTTTTTTATATGATGATAATCATGTAACAAAAGCAGTTAGAATGCAGAAACCTTTTTTACTAGAATTTCCAAACTGCCTAGCCAGTAAAGGGATTGAATTATTATCTTATAACTTAGATGGTAATGAAAACAAAGAAACTAAAGTGAGCAAATTTTCTAATTTTATTAACAATTTGTTTACTAGAAAATAAAGGTGAATTATATGGAATCAATTAAAATGTTAAAAACAAGAGGAAATATCCATGTTCTAGAAGAGATAGATGGCGAAAGAGTTGAGTTAAAATCAACGATCATTGGTGTAGACTATGAAAACAATAGATTTCTTATGTATAATCCGATTTATAAAAATCGAATTTATACCCTTTCTAAGGATAAAACTTTTGTTTTCAGATATATTGACAATAAATCGGGTATATACTCATTTAATGGAAAGATATTAAATCGCATTAAAGAAAAAGGTCTTTATATCTTGAAAGTCGAATTACTTGGTAATTTAAAGAAAATTCAACGAAGAGAGTTTTTTAGAATTGATCTAATAAAAAATGTTATTATTAAAGAACCACTTGAGGAAAAATATAAAGAGTCTTTGGAAATGATTGAATTGATTGGTAAAATCGAATTTAGTGAAAAAAAATATCTGTTAAAAGATATTAGTGGTGGCGGTTTCGGCTTTTATTCTAATGATAAGTTTGCCATAGGTAAAATAATTGTGGCTAAAATAAATCTTGGGATGGGAGATATTGAGATTATGGGGAAAGTAGTAAGAACTATAAGTATTGATATTGAAAACAAAAAATATTTAATAGGAGTCCAACATTTGCAATTGACAACTAATAAACGAAATTTGATTGTTAATTTCATTTTTGAAAGACAGAGGCAAATGAGGCAAAAAGGGTTGATATAATGATAAAAGTATTAATAGTTGATGATTCTGCTTTTATGAGAAAATTGATCAGCGAAATTGTAAATTCGTCTGATAAACTTACAACTGTTGGAAAAGCTAAAAATGGTAAGGAAGCTCTTCAGATGATTGAAACTTTGAAACCAGATGTTATAACTATGGATGTTGAGATGCCTGTGATGAATGGGCAAGTTGCACTTGAAAAAATAATGGCTTCTAATCCTCTTCCGGTTGTAATGTTGAGTTCAGTTACCAAAGAAGGTGCTGATTCTACAATGCGAGCACTTGATGCGGGAGCGGTAGATTTTATAACTAAACCTGAAAGTATATTTAAAGTTAAAGAAGAAGAAATTCAAAATGATATTATTGATAAAATAATTATTGCTTCAAAAGTAAATGTGAAAAAAAATAGTTATTTAGAAGATGTAAAAAAAAGTATAACTCTGAAGAAAGTAAATGAAATAAGAAAAGTAAAAAAAGGAAAACTTTCGAAGATTATTGCAATAGGAACTTCAACCGGTGGTCCTAGAGCTTTACAACATGTAATCCCTAAAATACCTGGAGATATAAATGCTGCTATATTGGTGGTGCAACATATGCCACCGGGATTTACAAAATCTTTATCTGAAAGACTTAATAATATTTCTGAATTAGAAGTAAAAGAATCAGAGGGTAATGAGGAGTTGCTACCTGGAGTTGTATATATTGCTCCTGGTGATAAACATTTAAAGATAAAAAAAACAGGTACTAAATTTTTTACTTATTTAGATGATGGAAATTTGGTTTCAGGACATAAACCTTCAGTAGATGCACTGTTTAATTCTATTAATGAAAATGGTATTAAGAATGCGATTGGAGTGATTATGACTGGAATGGGCAAAGATGGAGCAAAAGAAATGAAAACGTTGCGAGACAACGAAAATTATACAATTGCTCAAGATGAAGAAAGTTGTGTTGTTTTTGGAATGCCAAAGAGTGCAATTGGTATCGGGGCGGTTTCAGAAGTTGTTGAATTAGATAAAATTGCTAGTTCAATAATAAAAGCTATGGAGGTGTAATTATGGATATGAATCAGTATCTAGAAATTTTTATCGATGAATCAAAGGAACATTTACAGGAAATGAATCAAATACTACTTGAATTGGAGAATAAGCCAGACAATTTAAAATTACTTGATGCAATTTTTAGAATCGCTCATACAATTAAAGGTATGGCTGGAACTATGGGTTATAGTAAAATTACAAATTTAACTCATAAAATGGAAAGCTTAATGCATGAAGTGAGAACTGGCAAAGTTAAAGTAAGCGAAAAAATTGTTGATATTTTATTTGAATGTTTTGATGCTTTAGAGGAATATGTAGAAAATTTAATTGCGAACGGAGAAGAAGGTGCATTAGATACTGAAGATTTAGTAAATAAATTAGCTTTTATGATTTCAAATGGTGGGGATGTAGAAACTGAAAAAACAATTAGTAACTCAACCGCTGAAACAGAAGAGGAAACTAATGGTGAGCATAGATTTTCAATCGAATTTGATGATATAACTAAGAACGTTATTAATAAAGCAATTGAATCTGATGTTAGTATTTTCAAGATAGATGTTATTCTTGATGAAAATTGTATGCTTAAAGCTGCAAGATCATTTATTGTATTTAATAAATTAGAGAGTTTTGGTGAAGTTATTTTATCAAAACCAGATGTTGAATTAATTGAAGATGAGAAATTTGATTCAAATTTTGAAATTCTTTATTTTACAAAATTAGATCAATTGACACTTTATAATGAATTAATGAATATATCTGAAATTCATAAGATAGTTATTGAGGAAATAGATGAAAAAATTGAAGTTGCAAAAGAAGATAAAATTATTAATGTTGTTGAAACTAATGATAAAGAAATAGATAAGATTTCTAACAAATTAGAGAAAAAAGATAATAAAAAACAGGCAAAAAAAGCCTCTAAAACTGTTCGTGTAGATATTGAAAGACTTGATAATTTAATGAATCTTGTTAGCGAATTGATTATTATTAAAACTAGATTAGAAGATGATGGAAATAAACAGAGTGAGAGAAGAACTTCTGAAATGCATGAAACAATTGAATATCTTGAAAGAATTACAACTAGTTTACACGATGCAGTTATGAAAGTAAGAATGGTACCTGTTGAAAGAACTTTTAATAGATTTCCAAGAATGGTTAGAGATTTATCTAAAGAATTGGGAAAAGGTATTAATTTGGTTATGAGTGGTGAAGATACTGAAGTTGATAGAACTGTAATTGACGAAATTGGAGATCCTTTAATACATTTAATTAGAAATTCAATTGACCATGGTATTGAAGATAAAGCTACAAGAATTGCTAAAGGAAAAGATGAAAATGGTACCGTTGCATTAAGAGCATATCCAGATGGAAATACAGTTGTTATAGAGGTTGAAGATGATGGAAATGGTATCGATAGCGAAAAGATTAAACAGATTGCAATCAACAGGGAAATTTTAACTGAAAGTGATGCAAATCAATTATCTGAAAAAGAATTGATTAATTTATTATTTAATGCTGGTTTCTCAACTGCTAAGAAAGTTACTGATTTATCAGGTAGAGGAGTTGGACTTGATGTTGTTAAATCAAAGATTGAATCATTAAATGGAACTGTAGAAGTGGATACTGTTGTAGGTAAAGGCAGCAAATTTATAATTAGATTACCATTAACTCTTGCTATTATCCAGGCTTTAATGATAACTTTGAAAGAAGAAATTTATGCAATTCCACTTAACAATATTAAAGAAATTTCAACAATTAATTCAGAAGGAATTTCAATGATTCAAGATCAAGAAGTTGTTTTATATAGAGGTAAAACATTACCATTAATTAGATTAGGTTCAATACTTGATACAAAAGATTATGAAAAAAATGTTGGAGATATGCTGGTTGTAGTTATTAAAAAAGGCGATCAAGAAGCTGGTATAATTGTTGATGAATTAATTGGTCAGCAAGAAATAGTTATTAAATCTCTGGGAAGATATTTAAAAGGAATAAATATTATTGCGGGTGCTACTATTTTAGGTAATGGTGGAGTTGCGCTTATTGTAGACTCAAATCAATTATTCTAAAGGAGGATTAAAATGGAAGATATAAGAGAATATGTTGTTTTTAAAATTGACAACGAATATTATGGGATAGATATAAAATTTGTTGAAAATATTGAGAAGGCACAATCAATTACAAGAGTACCTTTTGCAGAATCATATCTTGAAGGTGTTATTAATCTAAGAGGTAATATTATTCCTGTTGTTAATTTAAGAGAAAGATTTATGATGGAAAGTAAAGAAATAACAAAAGATACTAGAATCATTATTATTAACTTTAATGGATATCATGTTGGTTTAGTTGTAGATTCATCATCTGAAGTTGTTCAATTTGATGAAGAAAACATTGAGAAAGCGCCAAAAATTGGTGATTCAATTAAAAATGATTTTATAAAAGAAGTTGGAAAAGAAAACGAAAGAATTGTAATGCTTATTGATATAAGGAAAGTTCTTGATATTGTAGAAACAGAAAGTAAGTAGGTGGATTGATGGCTAATTCAATTGAATTTTTAAATGATATAATAATAGATATTTTGCGTGAAATTGGGAATATCGGTGCTGGTAATGCCGCAACTTCGCTTGCCAAAATGCTTAACAAAAAAATAGATATGGATGTCCCACAAGTTAAAATATTGGAATTTAAAGATGTGCCATCATTAATTGGTGGTGAAGAAAATTTAGTGATTGGAATATACTTTAACTTAGAAGGTGATTTAACAGGTTCTTTTATGTTTTTACTTGATAAGGAATCTGCATTAGCGTTACTAAATATGATGATGCCTATGGAATTTACAGAATTTGATGAAATGTGTAATTCTGCATTAAAAGAAATTGGAAATATTCTTTCAGGAGCATATATTTCATCATTAGCTACATTAACCAAATTACAGATATCAATTTCTGTACCTTCTATAAGTTATGATATGGCAGGCGCGATTTTAAGTGTTCCTGCAATTCAGTTTGGGATGGTAAGTGACAATGTTTTAATAGTTGAAAACGAATTTTTTGAAGATGATAAATTTGATTTAATAAAAGGTTATTTTTTATTAGTACCTGATTTAGATTCTTACGATACATTACTAAAAAGTTTAGGAGTATAATATGGGGGAAATTATTAAAGTGGGAATGGCAGATTTAAAAGTTACTAAATATCCTAATTCTTTAACCACTTTAGGACTGGGTTCGTGTGTTGGTATTTGCCTGTATGATAAGAAAACAAAATTGATTGGTATGGCGCACATTATGTTACCTTCTAGCAAACAAATTAGAAATAATAAAAACAAATATAAATTTGCAGATACAGCATTAGTTTTAATTATTGAAGAAATGAAGAAAAAAGGAACAATGCCAAGGAATTTAGTTGCTAAAATTGCAGGCGGAGCAAAAATGTTTAATTTTAATTCTACTAGCGAAAGTATGAATGTTGGTCAAAGAAATAGTGAGGCTGTTCGAGAGCTACTTGAATTATTAAAAATTGAATTGATTGCAGATGATTGTGGTGGCAATTTTGGGAGAACAATAATTTTTGATTCTGAAAATGGCGGTTTACTAGTGAAAACTATTGGACATGGAATTGAAACTATTTAAGGAGTAATAGTATGGTAAGTAAAAGTCTTTGGATAGAATATAAAGAGAATGGTAGTCAAGATGCAAAGAACGAATTGATTATTCAATACGTAGAATTAGTTAAAATTATTGCAGGAAGACTTTTTACAAAATACAACGGCAATGTTTTATATGATGATTTAATTGGCTACGGAATTATAGGACTTATTGATGCTATAGAGAAATTTGATTATAAAAGAAAAATTAAATTTAGAACTTATGCTAATATTAGAATTAGAGGAGCTATAATTGATCAGTTGAGAGCTATTGATTGGGTTCCAAGAAGTATACGAGCAAAACACAAGGAATTTGAAAAGGTGATGGATAAACTTCAAAATATGCATGGTGACCGAATAACCAATAGTATGATTGAAAAAGAGATGGGGCTATCGCATGACGAATATATTGATTTTTTAGAAGAAATTTCCATATATTCAGTATATTCACTTGATAAGAAATTTAGTGAATCAATGAATTTTGATATTAAATCTGATTATTTGGAATTTCAACCTGCAAATTCTTATGAAAAAAAAGAATTATTAAAAGAATTATCATCAGCTGTCGATACATTAAATGAAAGAGAGAAAAAAATTATTCAGTTATATTACTATTCTGAATTGACTTATAAAGAGATGTCAACAATATTGAATATTACTGAATCAAGAATTTCTCAATTACATTCGCAAATTGTTACTAAACTAAAAGGAAAACTGGAATTTTAATAATAGGGGAAAAAAATGGAAAATGATAATAATATAGCGAAAAAAGATGGTGACAAGATTGATATAGCAGGATATACATTAGATATTGAAATGTCTAATGACTATTATTCAGCATTTTTGCTTATAGATGTTTTTGATGAAAATATTGAAATTTCAGAGAAAGAGATAGAACAAATTATAGCAGAAAAAAATATTATACATGGAATTGATTATTCAATGATTGAAAAAATTGTTCAAAATCCAGAGGAAGGCAAATATTTAATTGCTGTTGGAAAGAAACATGTTAATGGGAAAAATGCGGAAATTCAATATAAATTTGATATAAATACAAAATTGCATCCAGAAGAAAATGATGATGGTAGTGTTGATTATAAAAAGATGCATTTATTAAAAAAAGTAGAAAAAGATGGTGTTTTGGCAATTAAAATACTAGCTGTTGAAGGCGAAAATGGTGTAACTGTTACAGGCAAAGATATTTATGCGAAAAATGGAAAAGACAGTAATTTTAGAATAGGTAAAGGCGCTATAATATCTGAAGACGGATTGACTTTGCGCGCTGAATATGCTGGTGCAATTGCTTTTGACAATGATAAAATTAGTGTTTCTGAAATCTTAGATTTAAGAAAAGGTGTAGGAGTATCAACTGGAAATATTAATTTTCATGGTAAAGTAGTAATTGACGGGATAGTTGAAACTGGTTTTGAGGTAAAAGCTACTGATGATATTGTTATTAATGGTATTGTTGAAGGAGCAACTATAATTTCTGGTGGAAGTATTGAAATTTCAAAAGGTGTTCAGGGAAATGATAATGCCATAATAAAATGTGAAAATAATTTTAAAGCAAGATTTGTAAATGGAACTAATTTAACTGTTGGTGGAGATATTGATCTTGATATTATTATGCATTCAACTGTATCATGTAATGGAAAACTTACTGCTAAAGGTAAGAATGGTACTGTTGTAGGTGGCGAATATACTGTTAAAAAAGGGATTGATGCAAAAATTGTTGGTTCAGAAATGGGAACTCAAACTATTTTGAAAATTGGAATTGATAATGAATTATTAACTAATTATAAAAATGCGAATGAGGATTCAAAAAAATATTCAAATGAATTTAGAGAACTCATAAAAGACGAAAAACAATTGAAAAAGAAAATTGAATCTGGAAATAGAAATCAGTTAGTTATGGTGAAATATAAAAAAGCGCTTGAAAGAATGAAAGAAATAAAGCCGTTATTAGATAAAGCAACTGCAGATGTAAAAGAGATAAGATCTCAATTTGCATCTTTAAAAGGATCGAATTTAGAAGCTGAATTGGTATATCCAGGAACTAAACTTAATATTACAAATTCGTTTTTTAATGTTAAAGATAAAATAGAAAGAGTTATGTTTACAAAGCAAGATGGTGATATAAAAATTATTGGAAGGTGATCTGTTAACTATGTCTATTAGACCGATTGATATGCAGACAATGTTACCTAAGTTACAATCTCTTAAATTTGCTAAGGAATTAGAAATAAATAAACATGATAATGATATGAATGATCTTAATAAAGAAATGAAAGAATCATCTATTAAAAAAGCGAATAAGGTATTAAATGCTGAGAGAAAAGAAACTGATAAACTTAAAAATGATACTTCTAAAAAGAATAACAAGAATAAAAAGCATATGAAAAAAAATGAAGAAAAAAATGAAGAAAAAAATGAAAATAAAAAGAAGAAAATATATAGAACTGAAGGAAATAGATTTGATATGAAAGTGTAGGTTTAAAGTGTTTATATTGAGCATTATAATTGGCTTTCTAATAGTTGTGGCTGCACTTATTTTAATAAGAAATGAATTTACGAAATCACTTGATTTGAGAATTTCAAAATTAGGTGATTTTTCTGATGTAGAAAAGAGAAAAATTGTTGAAGTTTTAGAAGAGCTTGAAGATGAAATCAATAATTTAAATAAGGCTTTTTATGAAATTGTAAATGATTTGGAAGGGAAATATAGTATTCACGAGAAACAGCTTGAAATGATTGAAAAAAAATTAAAACGAATTTCAACTATTAAAAATGAAGTGGAAATTAAATATGAAAATAAAATTAATGCTGAAATTAATATTCCTAATGATGAGATATCGATAAAGAATAAAATAATAAAAATGAGAGCTGAAAATATGTCTATTAATGAAATCGCTAAAGAGCTCCAAATGGGTGTTGGTGAACTCAAATTATTATTAAATATTAATAAAAATTCTAATTGATTTTTATCTAAAATGTGTTATAATACAATAGTGTTAAAAATAATCACTTACGGTTATTTGTTTTTTGGTGCTGATTGATTAGTGTCAATTTGTGAAAAACAGAGTTAAGGTCGTAAGGAAGAATAACTATGGAGGTGCTTTAAATGGTAGTAAGTATGAGAAATTTATTAGAGGCAGGTGTTCACTTCGGTCACAAAACTAGAAGATGGAACCCTAAAATGAAAAAGTATATTTTCACTGATAGAAGTGGAATTTATATTATCGATTTACAACAAACAGTAAAATTATTAGATGATGCATATGAATTTGTTAAATCAATTGCAGCTGACGGTGGAAAAGTATTATTTGTTGGAACAAAAAAACAAGCTAAAGAAGCTGTTAAAAACAGTGCTGAAAGATGTGGAGCATTTTATGTTAACCATAGATGGTTAGGTGGAATGTTAACTAATTATAATACAATTTCTAAAAGAATTGATTTACTTGACGAAATTGATAAAAAAGAAGAAGATGGAACTTTTGAAGTTTTACCTAAAAAAGAAGTTATTGGTTTAAGAAAGCAAAGAGCAAAATTAGATCGTAACCTTGGTGGAATTAGAGAGATGAATGGTCTTCCAGATGTATTAGTAATTATTGACGTTAATCAAGAAGTTAATGCAATTTTAGAAGCTAAGAAATTAAATATTCCTGTAGTAGCATTAGTAGATACTAACTGTGATCCAGATCTTATTGATTTCGTTATTCCTGGAAATGATGATGCTATAAGAACAATTAAATTAATTTCAGATACAATGGCTAAAGCAGTAATTGAAGGACGTCAAGGTGTTGATGCTGAGTCAGCAGAAAAATAATATAATCTAGGAGGAATATAAAATGAGCATGGCAAAGAAAATTAAAGAATTAAGAGAATTAACTTCAGCAGGAATGTTAGATTGTAAAAAAGCAATAACAGAGGCTGATGGAAATTTAGAAAAAGCTCAAGAAATTTTAAGAGAAAAAGGATTAGCATCTGCAGCTAAAAAAGCTGGTAGAGTTGCTACTGAAGGTATTGTTGTTTCTTATATTCACGGTTCAAGAATTGGTGCAATAGTTGAAATAAATAGTGAAACAGATTTTGTTTCTAAAAATGATGGATTTAAAGCATTTGCTAAAGATATTGCTATGCAAGTTGCTGCAGCAAATCCTAAATATGTTTCAAGAGAAGAAGTACCTGCAGAAGTAGTTGCTGCTGAGAAAGAATTCTTAAAAAATCAAGCTTTAGGCGAAGGAAAACCTGAGCATATAGTTGATAAAATGATTGAAGGAAGAATTAATAAATACTTTGGTCAAATTTGTTTATTAGAGCAAGCATTCATTAAAGATGGAGATATGACTATTAATGACTTATTACAGAGCACAATTGCTAGAATTGGTGAAAATTTATCAATAAGAAGATTTTCTAGATTTGAAGTTGGCGAAGGTTTAGAGAAAAAAGTTGAAAACTTTGCTGAAGAGGTTGCAAGTCAATTATAAGAAGACAGAGAACACATTGTGTTCTCTTTTTTTGAATGAAGGAGATGTTATGGAAAAAACTAATTATAAACGTGTATTAATAAAAATTTCAGGTGGCGCATTAGCAAAAGAAATTGGTTTTGGAATTGACAATGAAAAATTAAAAAGGATTTCAGAAGAAATTTTAAAATTAAGAGATAATGATGTTGAAGTAGCTATTGTAATAGGTGGAGGAAATTTCTGGAGAGGTAGATCTTCTGAAGAAATGGATAGAGCAACTGCCGATTATATGGGAATGCTTGCAACTACAATTAATGCACTTGCACTTCAAGATTTAATTGAAAATCATGTGAAACTTGAAACTAGAGTTATGAGTGCAATTGAAATGAAAGAAATTGCAGAGCCTTATATAAAAAGAAGAGCTGTAAGACATCTTGAAAAAGGAAGAATTGTAATTTTTGCTGCTGGAACTGGAAGTCCTTTTTTTACAACTGATACGGCTGCTGCATTAAGAGCTGTTGAAATTGATGCCGATGTAATACTTCTTGCGAAAGATATTGACGGTGTTTATGATTCGGATCCAAAAATTAACAAAAATGCTAAAAAATATGATACAATTAGTTACAGGGATGTAATAAGTCAAGAACTTGGCGTTATGGATACAACTGCGGTAACTATGTGTAAGGAAAATCATATTCCTATTTTAGTTTTTGATTTAAATATACCATCTAATATTTCAAAAAGTTGTTTTGGTAGTAACGTAGGAACTGTTATAGAGGAGGGAAAATAGTATGAGATTTGAAGTACATAAAGAATTAGAAGAAAGAATGGAAAAAACAGTACATGTTTTAAAATCAGAGTTTGCTTCTGTTAGAACTGGAAAAGCATCAATAAACGTTCTTGATAGTATTTATGTTGATTATTATGGCGCAAATACGCCTTTAAATCAATTGGCGTCAATATCTGCACCTGAAGCAAGAACTTTGATGGTTAAGCCATTTGATAAATCTGTTTTGGCTGGAATAGAAAAAGCAATCTTAACTTCTGATTTAGGAATAAATCCTGGGAATGATGGAGAAAAAATAATTCTAAATTTTCCTATGTTAACGGAAGAAAGAAGAAAAGATTTTTCTAAAATCGTTAAATCATATAGCGAAGAAGGAAAAGTTGCACTTAGAAACGAAAGAAGAGATGCAAACGATAAATTAAAGAAAATGGAAAAAAGAGGCGATATAACAGAAGACGATTTAAAATTAAGTTTAGAAACTGTTCAAGAAATTACAGATAAATTTAATAAAATTGTAGATGAATTATGTGATAAAAAAGTTAAAGATATTATGGAAATATAATAAAACCCTCCTCTGGAGGGTTTATTTATTTTTTTAATTGTGATAAAATGTTCTAAGGGAATTTTAAGGAGCAAAAACATGCAAAACAATATTTTACCAAAACATATTGCTATAATAATGGACGGAAATGGAAGATGGGCAAAAAAAAGATTTTTACCAAGATTAGTAGGACATAATCAAGGTGTAAAATCGTTAAAAGAGATAGTTAGATATAGTTCGGATATTGGAATAGAGTATTTGACCGTATATGCATTTTCTACAGAAAATTGGGCAAGACCTAAAACTGAAGTAAATGGAATAATAAAATTGTTATTCGATGCAATGAAAGAATATATTAATGAGTTAATTGAAAATAATGTTAAAATGAAAATAATTGGTGATAAAGAAACTATTCCTGAAAATGTTATGGAGTTATTTAATGATTGTGAAAATAGAACTAAAAATAATACAGGAATGCAATTTAATATAGCGTTTAATTATGGTTCAAGACAAGAAATAGTACATTCAGTAAAAGAAATTGCTAAAATGTGTTTAGAAAATAAAGTAGACATCAATGAAATAAACGAGGAATTAATTCAATCAAATTTATATACAAAAGATATGCCAGATCCAGATTTTGTGATTAGAACAAGTGGAGAAATTAGAATAAGTAATTTTTTATTATGGCAAATATCATATTCAGAACTTTATTTTACAAAAACTTATTGGCCTGATTTTAACAAGAGTGAATATAAAAAAGCTCTTGAAGAATATCAGAGTAGAAAAAGAAGATACGGCAAGATTTAGGAGTGGTATTGTGGCTAAACGAATAATAACAGTTTTAATAGTATTTCCACTATTTTTATTTTTTATTTTAAAAGGTGGAATTTATCTTTTTATATCCTGACTTCAGAACATAACCAGACTTAAAAAGCACTAAAAACGCCTATATGCAGGTATTTTTAGTGCTTTTGTTTTTTTCGTTTTGCTCACTACATTTTTTTTATTAATTTAGAAAGTTCATTATTTAAAATAACATTCTTTTTAATCTTAAATACTTCTTTGTTTATTTTACTTTTAAATAATTTGTCCGATAAAAGGTATAGTTTATTTACCTTATAATCTATTTCATCTAATATAAATTCTTCTAATCCATTTATTATTTCATGCGTTGATAATCCAACTTTGTTTTCTGTTAGTTTATATTCCAGTATTCTTTGAAGTAATAATGCTAAATAGCATATTAAAAAATGTGCTCTAATTCTCCTTTCTTTAAAGTGATATACTGGTCTTGCTTTTAAATTTGTTTTTAGTATTCTAAATGATTCTTCAATTTTATATAAAGATTTATATGCTACCATTATTGTTGCTGGATTCATTTTTACTTTGTTAGTAACTATATAAAAATATCCAAAGTTTTCTTGTTCTTTTTTTATTTTATCATCATCAATTTCTACATTAATTTTCTCTTTTGGATTTTTTGCTGCTTTATAATATTTACTCTTTGATTTTGTTGTTGAATTTATAGTGAAATTTTTTATATTCTTTATTGCTCTTTCTAGCATCTTGGTTTGTTTAAACATTTCGCGTTCTTTGTATAAATCTGAATATTTTTTAATGATTAATTCTTCATATTCTTCACCATTTTGTATTACTGTTCTATTACCTGTAATATATCCACTTTTATATTTTGCGTCTATTTTTGAAGTTATATTCCATGTTGAATTAAATTTTTTATTTTTTATTTTTTTAGGTACTGAACTGCTTTTTGATCCTACAATATAATTTAATCCTTTGCCTCTTATCATTTCTAAATTTGCTTTTGAATTTAATCCTCTGTCTGCAACTATAATTATTTCTTTTATTGCATAATTTTTTAATACATCATCTATAACTTTCTCCATAGTATGTAATTCATGTGTATTACCTCTAAAAAGTTTATAAGATATAGGAATACCATTAGAATCTATTAGAAGCCCCATAACTACTTGAGTTTCGTTTCTTTTGTTATCTTTACTCATTCCTCGTTCTCTAAAACCATCTTCGTTAAATGATTCAAAATAATATGTTGTACAGTCATAGAAAGCTAATGATATATTTCTATTTGGAATTATTTTTTCTATATTCTTATTTAAATATTTAAATAATTTATTTTCATTATATTGAAATTTTTCATCATATTCATCTATAAGAAGTTTTATTTCGTTTGATGTTCTTTCTATGTTGCTTTCTAGTGTTTTTTTAGTTTCAGAATCAACTGTATCTAAAAGCTCTTGCATATTTTTAATTAATTTTAGTTTTTCAGTTATTTTTTTTGATTTATGTTTATTAAAACCAGAAAAAATATCGAGCGAGGAATAAATGTTATCATTATTAATAAAACTAAAGTCATGAATAAAATCATCTTTTCTAGAAGCAACTTCAAGTTTACTTGAAGGATTAAATATTCTACCTAATGCTTGATAAAACATCATATCACTAAAGTTATATTCCAATTTAAAGTCTTTCGCTATTTTATTAAAAAAAGTTGGTAGTTTTAATTCATTAAAAATCGAAAGATACGGTAAATAACCAATATTTTTATGATGTAAAGAAAGACCTGTTTTTCTTGTAGATATAATAAAGTCTTCAAATGAATTAAAGCCTTTAGCAGCTTCTTCTAATTTATTCATTTCTTTTAATTCAATTTCTGCTAAAGCAAGTGTTTTTATCCCTTCTTTAGAGTTTAAATCAAAAGTTCCATAACATTTTACTTGAACCCGTTTTGCTTTTTTAGTTTTAGGATCTCTAATTCCTTTTGAAATGCTAATCTGATATTTACCACTTGGGCGTTTTGCTTTAGTTAAATACATATACAACTCCTCCATAATTTTCCTAATTCTATTATACACTATTTTATCACCAACTACAAGTAGTGGGCGTTAAAAAGTAAAAAAATAATGAGAAACATTGAAATAACAATAATAACTCATTAGTTTAGATGTATTTATGTTCTGAAGTCAGGTTATATAAAAAGAAGAGCTGTAAGACATCTTGAAAAAGGAAGAATTGTAATTTTTGCTGCTGGAACTGGAAGTCCTTTTTTTACAACTGATACGGCTGCTGCATTAAGAGCTGTTGAAATTGATGCCGATGTAATACTTCTTGCGAAAGATATTGACGGTGTTTATGATTCGGATCCAAAAATTAACAAAAATGCTAAAAAATATGATACAATTAGTTACAGGGATGTAATAAGTCAAGAACTTGGCGTTATGGATACAACTGCGGTAACTATGTGTAAGGAAAATCATATTCCTATTTTAGTTTTTGATTTAAATATACCATCTAATATTTCAAAAAGTTGTTTTGGTAGTAACGTAGGAACTGTTATAGAGGAGGGAAAATAGTATGAGATTTGAAGTACATAAAGAATTAGAAGAAAGAATGGAAAAAACAGTACATGTTTTAAAATCAGAGTTTGCTTCTGTTAGAACTGGAAAAGCATCAATAAACGTTCTTGATAGTATTTATGTTGATTATTATGGCGCAAATACGCCTTTAAATCAATTGGCGTCAATATCTGCACCTGAAGCAAGAACTTTGATGGTTAAGCCATTTGATAAATCTGTTTTGGCTGGAATAGAAAAAGCAATCTTAACTTCTGATTTAGGAATAAATCCTGGGAATGATGGAGAAAAAATAATTCTAAATTTTCCTATGTTAACGGAAGAAAGAAGAAAAGATTTTTCTAAAATCGTTAAATCATATAGCGAAGAAGGAAAAGTTGCACTTAGAAACGAAAGAAGAGATGCAAACGATAAATTAAAGAAAATGGAAAAAAGAGGCGATATAACAGAAGACGATTTAAAATTAAGTTTAGAAACTGTTCAAGAAATTACAGATAAATTTAATAAAATTGTAGATGAATTATGTGATAAAAAAGTTAAAGATATTATGGAAATATAATAAAACCCTCCTCTGGAGGGTTTATTTATTTTTTTAATTGTGATAAAATGTTCTAAGGGAATTTTAAGGAGCAAAAACATGCAAAACAATATTTTACCAAAACATATTGCTATAATAATGGACGGAAATGGAAGATGGGCAAAAAAAAGATTTTTACCAAGATTAGTAGGACATAATCAAGGTGTAAAATCGTTAAAAGAGATAGTTAGATATAGTTCGGATATTGGAATAGAGTATTTGACCGTATATGCATTTTCTACAGAAAATTGGGCAAGACCTAAAACTGAAGTAAATGGAATAATAAAATTGTTATTCGATGCAATGAAAGAATATATTAATGAGTTAATTGAAAATAATGTTAAAATGAAAATAATTGGTGATAAAGAAACTATTCCTGAAAATGTTATGGAGTTATTTAATGATTGTGAAAATAGAACTAAAAATAATACAGGAATGCAATTTAATATAGCGTTTAATTATGGTTCAAGACAAGAAATAGTACATTCAGTAAAAGAAATTGCTAAAATGTGTTTAGAAAATAAAGTAGACATCAATGAAATAAACGAGGAATTAATTCAATCAAATTTATATACAAAAGATATGCCAGATCCAGATTTTGTGATTAGAACAAGTGGAGAAATTAGAATAAGTAATTTTTTATTATGGCAAATATCATATTCAGAACTTTATTTTACAAAAACTTATTGGCCTGATTTTAACAAGAGTGAATATAAAAAAGCTCTTGAAGAATATCAGAGTAGAAAAAGAAGATACGGCAAGATTTAGGAGTGGTATTGTGGCTAAACGAATAATAACAGTTTTAATAGTATTTCCACTATTTTTATTTTTTATTTTAAAAGGTGGAATTTATCTTTTTATATTTTCATTGTTTGTTTCAATAGTTGGTCTTTATGAATTTTACGAAGCTTTAAAAAAATGTAATAAAAAACCAATTAATTGGTTAGGTTATTTAATGGTTGTAATTTTACTTTTTTCAATCTATTATAATATTGATTCAGCAATCTATTTAAGTATATTTTTTATAGCAACTATTATACTTTTAATAATGAATATATTTTCAGAAAAAGATCGTATAATAGACAGTGCGTTAACTGTTTTTGGAGTGATTTATATTGGAGTTGGTTTTTCTTATTTGCTTGAAATAAGTCGATTTGATAATTCGTTAATTATATTTATTCCGTTTATTATATCATGGGGAACTGATACATTTGCTTATTTCACTGGAAGATTTTTTGGAAAGAAAAAGCTATATCCAAGAGTAAGTCCTAAAAAAACTATAGAAGGTGCTATAGGTGGAATAATAGGTTCAATTGTTGTTAATTATATTTTTGTATATTTATATATAAAAGATATTCTTGCAATTATTATTATAATAAGTTTATTTGGTTCAGTACTTTCACAATTAGGTGATTTACTAGCTTCAAAACTTAAAAGAACTTGTGGTATAAAAGATTTTGGTAAATTGTTACCAGGTCATGGTGGTATTTTAGATAGATTTGATAGTTCGCTTGTTACAATACCATTTGTTTATTATGTAATTCACATTTTTTTAATGTTTAAGTAGGAGGAGTTATGAAAAAAATTTCAATACTTGGTTCTACGGGATCAATTGGTACTCAAACACTTGAAGTGGTAAGGGAAAATATAGATAAATTTGAAATAATTGGACTTACATGTAATTCGAATATCGAATTGATTTTAAGTCAAATTAAAGAATTTAAGCCTAAAATTGTATGTGTTATGAATGAAAAAAAGGCAAAAGAATTAGAAAAGTTAATATCATCAAAAATTGAAATCGTTACAAATATTGAGGGTTTAATTAAAGTTGCAACAAATAGTGAGAATGATATTGTTGTTACGGCAGTTGTAGGAAGTATTGGGCTAGTACCTACATATGAAGCTGTTAAATTAGGTATAGATATTGCACTTGCAAATAAGGAAACTCTTGTGACTGCAGGTGAAATTATTATGAAAGAAGCAAAGAAATCAGGTAGTAAAATATTACCAGTGGATTCTGAACATAGCGCGATATTTCAAAGTCTTTTAGGAAATAAACATAAAGAAATTGATAAATTAATATTAACAGCATCAGGTGGAGCTTTTTTAAATAAAACAATTGAAGAGTTAAAAGATGTAAAAGTGAAAGATGCATTAAAGCACCCTAATTGGGAAATGGGAAGAAAAATAACAATTGATTCAGCTACTATGATGAATAAAGGATTGGAAGTTATTGAAGCTAAGTGGTTATTTGATATCGATATTGAAAATATTGATGTAGTTATACATCCGCAAAGTATAATTCATTCAATGGTTCAATATATTGATAGTTCTGTTATTGCACAAATGGGACTTCCAGATATGAAATTGCCAATTGTTTTTGCGCTGAATTATCCGGATAGGAAAGTAAATAATTATGAAAGACTTGATTTAACTAAAATACAGTCTTTAACTTTCTATAAACCTGATTTAGATAAGTATAAGCCACTTTCATTAGCTTATAGAGCTATTAGAATTGGTGGGACAATGCCTGTTGTTTTAAACACAGCGAATGAAATATATGTAAATAAATTTTTAAACGATGAAATAGATTTTTTAGATATTGCAAATTATGTTGAAAATGCAATGAATAATCATAAAGTAATTAATAATCCTTCTTTGGAAGATATTCTTATGCTTGAAAAAGTATTAAGGGAAAAATTGAGTTGAGGTGGAAATAGATGTTAACTATGATAAGTTTTATATTGGTATTTGGATTAATAGTGTTTTTTCATGAATTTGGTCATTTTATTATTGCAAGAGCAAATGGAATTACTGTGCATGAATTTTCTTTAGGGATGGGACCTAAAATTATTACTAGACAAGGTAAAGTAACTCTTTATGCATTAAGAGCCTTTCCTATTGGTGGATATGTAAGAATGGAAGGTGAAGATGAAGAATCAGATATTGAAGGTAGTTTTTCAACTAAAAAACCTCTTCAAAGATTATCTGTAATTGTAGCTGGGCCATTAATGAATTTTATTTTGGCTATGGTTCTTTTTATTATAATTTTTATCTCTATTGGACTTCCTACAAATGTGATTGGTGATGTTACTGATAATTCACCAGCTTATAATGCTGATCTTAAGATTGATGATAAAATCATTGAAATAAACAATGTAGAAATTAAATCTTGGAATGAGGTTAATTTTAATATTGGAAATTCTAATAATAAAGTTAATATTGTAATTGAAAGAGATGGCGAATTATTAAATAAAACTATAATTCCTATGAAAGAGGAAGAAACAGGAAGATTGATAATTGGAGTATATTCAAAATATACTAAAAATCCTGTTAAAGTTATTGCATATTCACTTAATCAAGTTGGGTTTTTAACTAAAGAGATATTTAAATTTTTTGCATCTTTACCGTTTGGCGGGCTTTCTGAAGGTTCAGTGGTTGGACCTGTAGGGATAGTAAATATGGTAGGGCAAGCAGCTGAAAGAAGTATTTTAGATGTACTTTTTCTAGCGGCATATATTTCAATAAATCTTGGGATTGTAAATTTATTACCTCTTCCCGCTCTAGATGGTGGTAGAATAATTTTTATATTATTTGAAATTCTTAGAGGAAAACCTGTTGATCCAGAGAAAGAAGGTTTTGTACATTTAGTTGGATTTATAATATTATTATCATTAATGGTTGTATTAGTATTTAAAGATATTAAGGGGTTGTTTTAATGGATATATTAAATAGAAGAAAAACTAGACAAGTTAAAGTTGGGAATTTAATTATTGGAAGTGAAAACAGAGTAATAATTCAATCTATGACAACGACAAGACCTTCAGATATCGAGGAAACAGTAAAACAAATTTTAGCACTTGAAAAAGAAGGTTGTGAGCTTGTTAGAGTTACTGTTCCTACAATGGAAGATGCACAAGCTATTTCTAAAATTAAAGAAATGATTCATATACCACTTGTTGCAGATATTCATTTTGATTATAGACTTGCAATTGAGTCTATTAAAAATGGTATAGACAAATTAAGATTAAATCCAGGGAATATTGGAGATAGAAAAAGAGTTGAAGAAGTAGTTAAATATGCAAAAGAATATGGTGTACCTATTAGAATAGGTGTAAATTCTGGATCTTTAAGTAAAGAAATTTTAGAAAAATATAAAAAGCCTTGCCCTGAAGCAATAGTTGAAAGCGCAATGGAGCATATCTTGATACTTGAAGAACTTGATTTTAAAGATATAATAATTTCGCTTAAAAGTTCTGATGTAATTGAGACAATATTATCATATCAATTACTTGCACAAAAAGTAGATTATCCATTTCACATTGGAATAACAGAAGCAGGAACTAAATTTGGTGGTACTATAAAATCTTCAGTTGGAATTGGAAGTCTTTTAGTTTTAGGTTTTGGAGATACATTAAGGGTTTCATTAACTGGTGATCCTACAGAAGAAATCAGAGTAGCTAAAGGCATTTTAAAATCGCTTAAATTAAGAGATAAAGGGGTTAATGTTATTTCATGCCCTACATGTGGAAGATGTAATATAAATCTTGTAAAAATAGCAACTGAAGTTGAAAAAAAATTATCTGAAATTGATAAGAATATTACTGTTGCAATAATGGGTTGTATTGTAAATGGACCTGGAGAAGCGAGAGAAGCTGACATTGGTATTGCTGGTGGAATTAATGAAGCAATACTTTTTAAAAAAGGTGAAATTGTTAGAAAAATAAATGAAGATAAAATAATTGATGAACTTCTTGAAGAAATTGAGAGAATGGAGTAGCATATGAATAATTTTAATAAAATTGTTAATAATTTTTTTGATGAAAATTTATTTGATATTACTTCTATTAAGTATAATAAATCAGAAAAATCATTAAAAATTATTATTGTGTTTAAAGCCATTATACTAAATGATAAATTTAATGAATTAAAAAAACAAGTTAATAAGGACTTGTTTTTTTTAGATGAAATTATTATAAATAAAAAATATGATATTAAAATTGATGATAATAAAAAATTTTTTGTTAACAATATAAATCAGATTATTAGTTCTAGAGAAAAAATTCCAAGCCGTTTTCTTTCTGTACTTACTAATTCAACTAAAACATTTAAAAATGATGTTTTAATATTTAAAATAAAAGATCATATTGTTTATAAAAGATTAGTTAATGCAAAAATAGATGTGTATATAAAAGATATTATTAAAAATGAGTTTAGTATTGATATTTTCGTAGAATTTCAATATGAGGAAATTATAGAAGAAACCGATTCTTTTAATGAAAATAAAACTGAAGCAGTAAATAAATTGTTATCTGAAATGAAATCTAAAAGAGAAAATATTAAGAAAACTGTTATTAGAAAACCAAGTGATAATAATGCAAATAAATCTGGAGAAATTTATAAAGGGAAAATTAAAAGAGAATTTGTTAAAATAAATTCAATAAAAGAAGAAGGCGAAACTGTAGCAATAAAAGGAAAGGTATTTAATGTTGATTCAAGAGAACTTAGAGGAGGAAAAACATTAATAATGCTTTCTGTAACTGATTTAACTTCTTCAATTGGCGTAAAAATATTTGCAAAACCAAATACAGCTCAAAGAATTTTGTCTGAAATAAAAAAAGGTTCATGGTATGGATTTGAGGGAAATGTTACTTATGATAAATTTGAAAAAGAATTAGTAATTTTTATTAATAAAATAAATTATTCTCAGAATTTTGATAGTGTTATAAGAATGGATGAAGAGGATGTAAAACGTGTTGAACTTCATATGCATACAAAAATGAGTGCTATGGATGGAATGAATGATGTAAAAGATTTAATAAAACGTGCCCAAAAATGGGGGCACAAAGGAATTGCTATTACAGATCATGGTGTTTTACAAGCCTTTCCAGATGCAATGCGAGCAAAAGGTGATGATTTTAAAATCATTTATGGAGTTGAAGGTTATTTATTTAATGATAACGCAACATTAGTTATTAATCCAAATGAAGGTGATTTAAATCAAGAATTTGTTATTTTTGATATTGAAACAACTGGGTTAAATAAACAAAAAGATGATATTACTGAAATTGGTGCAGTAATGATAAGAAATAAACAAATTATTAAACAGTATTCAACTTTTGTTAAACCAACGAAAAAAATTCCAGAGATAGTTATTGAGCTTACTGGAATAACAAATGAAATGGTTGAAAATGAAAGACCAATAAATGAAGTTTTACCTGAATTTTTAGAATTTGTTGGAAACAGACCTTTAGTTGCACATAATGCAATTTTTGATATTGCATTTATTGATAGAGAATCAAAGAAATTGAATTTGGAATTTAATCCAACAATACTTGATACAATGACTCTTAGTAAAATGTTACTTAAAAAAATTAAAAGATTTAGATTAAAGACTGTAGCAAATCATTTAAAAGTAAAATTAGAAGGGCATCATAGAGCAATTAATGATGCTGCTGCTACAGCGTTAATTTTTATTAAATTACTTGATAGACTTGAGAAAAAAGATGTATATACTGTAAAAGGAATAAATGAACTTGCGCATAGAGAAATGGATTATAAAACGCATGATACTTATCATGTAATAATACTTGTAAAAAATTATATAGGTCTTAAGAATCTTTATAAACTTGTTTCAGAGTCTAATATTGAAACGTTTTATAAGCAACCTAGAATTTCAAAATCTTCATTAAAAAAATATCGTGAAGGTCTTATAATTGGAACGGCTTGTGAAGCGGGTGAGTTATATAGAGCTGTAATTAATAATAAATCGGAAGATGAAATAAAAGAAATTGCATCGTTTTATGATTATTTAGAAGTTCAACCAAATGGAAATAATCAATTTTTAATTGATAATAATGTAGTTGAGAATATAAGCGATTTACAAGATATCAATAAAAGAATAATTGATTTAGGTGACGAGTTAAATAAATTAGTAGTTGCAACTGGAGATGTACATTTTCTTGATAAAGAAGATGCAGTTTATAGAAAGATATTAATGGCTGGAAAAGGATTTAGAGATGCAGATAATCAACCGCCATTATATTTAAAAACTACACGAGAAATGCTTGATGATTTTAATTATCTTGATGATAAAAAGGCTTATGAAATAGTTGTTGAAAATACAAATAAAATATTTGATGAAATAGAAGATATTTTACCAATACCTAATGGAACTTTTCCACCTTCATTTGCAGCGTCTGATGAAGAATTAAGAGAGATGTGTTATAAAAAAGCAAAATCAATTTATAGTGATAATTTACCTGAAATTGTTGAAAAAAGATTAGAAGTTGAACTTTCTTCGATTATTGATAATGGTTATTCAGTAATGTATATAATTGCGCAAAAATTAGTAGATAAATCAATGGAAGATGGATATTTAGTTGGATCACGGGGTTCTGTAGGTTCTTCTTTTGCAGCTACAATGTCGAATATTACAGAGGTTAATCCATTGCCACCGCATTATATTTGTACAAAATGTAAAAAATCTGAATTTATTTTAGATGGTTCTTTAGGTTCAGGGGTCGATCTTCCGGATAAAGAATGTCCTGATTGTCATATTCCATATAAAAAAGATGGTCATGATATTCCATTTGAAGTATTCTTAGGTTTTGGTGGAGGAAAAGAACCGGATATAGATTTGAATTTTGCAGGAGTATATCAAGCTAAAGCACATAAATATACCGAAGTGTTATTTGGCGAAGGGAAAACATTTAAAGCAGGGACAATTGGTACAATTGCTGATAAAACTGCATATGGTTATGTTGCAAAGTATTTTGAAGAGCGTGAAATTACTGTTAGAAGAAAAGAAATTGAAAGACTTGCAATTGGGTGTACAGGTGTTAAAAGAACGAGTGGGCAGCATCCTGGCGGTATTATGGTAGTTCCAAGGGATAAGGATATATATGATTTTTGTCCGATACAGTATCCTGCTAATGATACAGAGTCAGATGTAATTACTACTCATTTTGATTATCATTCAATTAGTGGTAGACTTTTAAAACTTGACCTTTTAGGTCATGATGTACCTACAATGATTAAAGAACTTGAGGATCTAACAGATGTTAAAATTGATGATGTAGCACTTGATGATAAAGAGACAATGAGTATTTTTACAAGTGTTGAAAGCTTAAAAATTAAAGATCCATCTTATAAATTAGATATTGGAAGTTTAGGTATTCCTGAGTTTGGTACAGTTTTTGTAAGACAAATGTTAGAAGATACACAACCTAAAGCATTTTCAGATTTAGTAAGGATTTCTGGTTTATCGCATGGAACCGATGTGTGGGTAAATAATGCTCAAGATTTAGTAAGACAAGGTGTTGTTAAAATTAATGAAGTAATATCAACTAGAGATGATATTATGAACTATTTAATATATAATGGATTACCTTCAAAGGAATCCTTTGTTATTATGGAAAGTGTAAGAAAAGGAAAAGGACTTAATGAAGAGCAACTTGAACTTATGAAAAAAAATGATATTCCAAAGTGGTATATAGAATCTTGTCAAAAAATTAAATATATGTTTCCAAAAGCTCATGCAGTTGCATATGTTATGATGTCATTTAGAATAGCATATTTTAAAGTACATTATCCGCTTGCTTTTTATGCAACTTTCTTTAGTGGGAAAGTTACTGATTTTGACGCACATGCAATATGTGGTGGACCAGAAAAAGTGAAAAGGAAAATGTCAGAGTTAACTAACGGAGAAAGAATGACTAAAAAAGAAAAAGATCAATATGCAATTTATGAAATTGCAATTGAAATGTATGCAAGAGGTTTTGAATTTTTAAAAGTTGATTTATATAAATCACATTATGAAAAATTTTTAATTGAAGATGGAAAATTACTTCCACCATTAAGTTCACTTGAGGGTGTTGGTGGAAATGCTGCATATAGTATTTATGATCAAATAGGAAAAGGTGAATTCATTTCAATAGAAGATTTAAAGGATAGAACAAAACTAACTTCAACTGGCGTAGAAACACTAAGAGATCATGGTGCGCTTGTTGGGCTTAGCGAAATGAATCAATTATCAATGTTTTAGTAAAAATTATAGATTTTATTGTAAAATTATGATATAATACAGTAAGTACGAATTTAAGTGATTAAAAAGTGGGGAATTTTCCCGCTTTTTGTTATTTTAATATATAGGAAATATAGTGAAAAAGGTGGTTAAAATGTCAAAGAAAATTGTTAATGAGGTAATAAAATTATCTGAAAAATATTTGAATGAAAACAGTTTGGAACTTGTGAAAGTAACATTTACAAAAGAAGGTCCGCATAGATATTTAAGAATATTATTGGATAAAGAAACTGGTGTTAATCTAGAGGATTGTCAAAGTTATAGTAGATATTTAAATAAAAATTTAAATGATAATATAATTAAAGATAAGTATTTTTTAGAAGTAAGTTCCCCAGGAATTGAAAGAGAATTATATGATGAAAAAGATTTTGAAAGATTTACTGGTAGTGAAGTGGATGTAAAATTATATCAAACTATTGATGGAAGAAAAATTGTGACAGGTATATTAAAAGGATTTAATGAATCGGTATTTAAAGTAGAAACAGCAGATGAACTGGTTGAATTGCAAAGAAGCAAAGTATCTAAGATAAATTTGCACGTTAATTTTTAAAGAAAAGGGAGGAAAAAATGAGCTCGGAAATAATAAATATTCTCGAACAAATAGAAAGAGATAAAGGAATAAAAAAAGAATTGCTTATAGAAGCTATTATAGCAGCGCTTGAATCAGCATATAAAAAGAATTATAATATGACAAAAAATAGTGTAAGAGTGGAATTTGATATCGCATCTGGAGATGTAAAAGTATTTTCGCTTTTAGAAATTGTTGAAGAACCTTTAGAAGTAAATGATATTACTTTAGAAGAAGCTAAGGAATATCCAGGAAGCCATGAACTTGGAGATATTATTGAAAAAGAAGTTACTCCTAAAAACTTTGGAAGGATTGCAGCACAAAATGCAAGACAAGTTATTATTCAAAGGATAAAAGAAGAAGAAAGAGATGTACTTTTTAATAAATTTGCAAGTAGAGAATCTGAATTAATTACTGGTGAAATTCAAAGAGAATCAAATGGGGTTTATTTTATTACTCTTGATGGGCTTGAAGGAGTTTTACTGCCGAACGAGCAAATTGTTAATGAAGAGTATTTTAGAGGTAGGAGAATAAAGTGTGTTATTAAAAGTGTTTCTCAGACAACTAAAGGTCCACAAATTATTCTTTCAAGAACAGAAGCCGATTTAGTAAAAAGATTATTTGAATTAGAAGTTCCTGAAATATATGATGGTGTAGTTGAAATTAGAAGTTTAGCAAGAGAAGCAGGAGCAAGAACAAAAATGGCAGTATTTACTTTAGATGAAAATGTTGATTCACTTGGAGCTTGTGTAGGCAAAAATGGAGTAAGAGTAAATGCAGTTGTTGAAGAGCTTGGTGGAGAAAAAATAGATATTATTAAATGGAATAAAGAGCCAGAAATATATATTGCAAATGCATTAAGCCCAGCTGACGTAGTTAAAGTTGATATTATTAATGAAAAAAATAAAATTGCAAGAGTTGTTGTTCCGAATGATCAACTTTCTTTAGCAATTGGAAAAGCAGGTCAAAATGCAAGATTATCAGCAAAATTAACTGGATGGAAAATTGATATTAAATCAGTGGAACAAGCGAATAAAATGAATGTAGAAATTGAAAAAAATGAACAAAGTGATGAGAATGAAATAGAATAATATAAATCGGAGGTATAATATGTCGAAAATAAGAGTATATCAACTGGCAAAAGAATTAGAAATGGAAAGTCATGATTTAGTTGAAATGTTAATAGATTTAGGTATAGAAGTTACAAGTCATATGAGTTCTTTAACTGAGCAAGAAGCTGAAATGATTTTAGAGCTTCAAGAAGAGACAAATGAAGAAAAAGTAGAAGAGGAAATAGAAGAAGTGGTAGAGGTAGTGGACGAGGATGCACTTGAAGTAAAAAAAGCTATGACAGTAGGTGAATTTGCATCATTAATTGGGAAACAACCAACTTCTTTAATTATTGATTTAATGAATTTCAATATAATGGCTACAATTAATCAGAATATTGATTTTGATGCAATGAAGTTATTAGCAGATAAATATAAAGTAAAAATAAAACTTGAAAAAATAGAAGTTGATGAGTTATATCGTGATGAAAATTATGAAGATGATGCAAAAGATTTAGAATTTAGACCACCAATTGTAACTGTTATGGGTCACGTTGATCACGGTAAAACAACTTTACTTGATGCAATGAGAAGTACTTCAATTTCTGATGGAGAAGCTGGTGGAATAACACAACATATAGGTGCATCAGAAGTAAATTTTGGCGGCAAAAAAATAGTGTTTTTAGATACACCTGGACATGAATCATTTACTTCATTAAGAGCAAGAGGAGCACAAGTTACTGATATTGCAGTTTTAGTTGTTGCGGCTGATGATAGTGTTATGCCTCAGACAGTTGAAGCAATTGATCATGCTAAAGCAGCGGGAGTTCCAATTGTTGTTGCAATTAATAAAATGGATGTACCTGGAGCTAATGCGGATAAAGTAATTCAGGAATTATCAGAGCATGGAATTTTAGTTGAAGACTGGGGTGGAGATGTAATAGCAGTAAAAGTTTCAGCTAAAAAAGGCGAAGGTATTGATGAACTTTTAGAAATGTTATTATTAGTTGCTGAAATGGAAGATTTAAAAGGAAATCCAAATAGACTAGGAATTGGAACGGTTATTGAAGCAGAGCTTGAAAGTGGACGTGGACCAATTGCAACTGTTATTGTTAATAATGGAACAATGAGAGTTGGAGATGCAATTACTGTTGGAAAAACATCTGGTAGAATTAGAGCGATGTATAACTATAAAGGAAAGAAAATTAAAAAAGCTTTACCTTCTTCACCAATAGAAATTGCAGGTCTTTCAGAAGTTCCTCAAGCAGGAGAAAAGATTTATGTAACTAAAAATGATAAAAGAGCACGTGAACTTGCTGAATACAGAAAGCTTGAAATGAGAAAAGAGAAAATGAGAGCAAGTAAGCATGTTTCTTTGGAAGATTTATTTAGTCAAATTAAAGAAGGTGAATTAAAGAAACTTAATATTATTATTAAAGCTGATGCTCATGGTTCGATTGAAGCTTTAAAAGGATCTTTAAATAAAATATCAAATGCTGAAGTAAAAATTAATATTATACATTCAAATATTGGAACAATTTCTGAAGCTGATATATCACTTGCGGCTGCATCAAATGCAATAATAATTGGATTTAATGTTAGACCACTTGCAAATGTTGTAAGTATTGCAAAACAAGAAAGTGTTGATATTAGAACATATAGAATTATTTATGATGCAATAAACGATGTAACTGACGCAATGGTTGGAATGCTTGATCCTGAATTTGTTGAAGAAATATTAGGTCAAATTGAAGTAAGAGACGTGTTTAAAGTTTCTAAAATTGGTACAATTGCTGGTTCTTATGTTACTAGTGGTAAAATTACAAGAAATAGCAAAGTAAGATTATTAAGAGATGGTATCGTACAATATGATGGAGAAATTTCTTCTTTAAAAAGATTTAAAGATGATGCTAAAGAAGTTGTTTCAGGTTACGAGTGTGGTATAACACTTGAAAAATATGATAACATTAAGGTTGGAGATATTATCGAAGCATATGTTATTAATGAAGTGAAAAGAGATAGGGTTTAATTATGAATGAAAGAAGATTACAAAAAATTTCTGTTGAAATTAAAAAAATTATTAGTGAATTGATTATGAATGATGAAATAAAAGATCATAGGATTTCAACTTTCACAAGTATTACTGATGTTGAAACAACTGATGATTTAAGATATTGCTTTGTTTATGTAAGTAATATTGAAGATGATGTAAAAAAAGCTGAAAAAACTATTAAAGGATTGAAATCTGCAAAAGGATTTATTAGAACTGAAATAAGTAAAAAGCTTAAATTACAATTTACTCCTGAACCAGTGTTTAAATTGGATGATTCAATTAAAAATGGAATGAAAATTGAAGAAATTATAAAAGGACTTCATAAAGATGATAACGAAGATTAGAAATGTTATTGAAAATAACAGTGAATTTATAATTTTACCACACAAGAATCCGGATGGCGATACAATTGGTTCATCCGTGGCTCTTGAAAAGTTGTTAAAAAATATGAATAAAAAAGGGTATATTGTATTAAATGATGATATACCTTTAAATTTGCATTTTTTGAATTGTAAAACTTATACTTTAGAAGAGTTTAGCGAATTAAAAAAAGATATTAAAACAGTAATTACTTTAGATTCTTCTGATATTTCTCGTTTTGAAACTAGAGCAATGCTTCTAGAAAATAAAAATGTGGTAAATATTGATCATCACATTACAAATATGAATTATGGTGATATTAATTATGTTTTGGAGGCTTCTTCAGTTGGTGAAATATTATTTAATATTTTTACTGATTTAAATTATGAGATTGATGAAGAAATTGCTGAAGCTTTATATGTTGCTATTTCAACTGATACAGGAAGTTTTAAATATACAAATACAACTGCTGATACTTTTTTTGCTGCTTCAAAATTAAGAGATAAAATTGATTTTGAAAAAGTCAATACTGAATTATATCAAAATATTTCTTATGAAGATGTAGTTCTTTCAAATAGAGTTTTTGAAACACTTAAAATTTATAATAAAAAAGTAGGAATTATATATTTAACTAATGAGATGATTGATGAGCTTAATCTTGAAGTTATTAATACTGATGGATTAGTTGAAAAAGTTAGAAATATTAATGAAGTTGAGGTTTCAATTTTCATTAAAGAAATAAATGAGAATTTATTTAAAGCAAGTTTAAGATCAAAATATGATTTTGATGTAGCTGAGTTAGCATTTAAATATTCTGGTGGTGGACATAAGAAAGCAGCAGGATGTGCAATTGAAGGAAGTTTAGATGAAATAATTGGGTTGTTTATAAATGAGATAAAATAAGGTGATATGATGCAAATATACTATAATATAGAAAAACTTGAATCCGATACTGCAATAACTCTCGGTACTTTTGATGGGCTTCATATCGGTCATGTTAAAATAATTAAACAATTAGTGGAGGATGCGAAAAAAAGAAAGTTAAAAAGTGTCGTTTATACTTTTGCAAATAATCCTTCAACTATTACAAATGATGATGATAAGCCTTCAACTATACTAGAAATGAAATGCAAAAAAAGAATAATTGAAGAATTAGGAGTTGATATTTTAATACTCCTAAATTTTGATGAAAAACAAAAAAATATATCGCCTGATTCATTTATTAGAAATATTTTAATAGAGAATCTTAAGATGAAACATCTTGTTGTTGGCTATGATTTTCAGTTTGGGAAGAAAGCACAAGGAAATATTGAACTTTTAATTCAAGAATCAAAAAAATTTAATTATACCTATGATATTGTAGAACCAATTAAAAAAGATTTTGTTCGTATAAGTTCAACACTTATAAGAAAGCTTTTGAAAAATGGTAATATTGAAGATGCTAATTATTACTTAGGACGGAATTATTCGCTTGAAGGAATAGTAATTGATGGTGAAAAGATTGGTAGAAAAATTGGGTTTCCAACTGCTAATTTAGAACTTGATAATAATTTTGCTATACTAAAACCAGGAGTGTATATTACAAGAACTATTATTGATAATAAAAAATACTATAGTATTACAAATGTTGGATTTAATCCTACTTTAAAGCAATCTGATTTTACTGTAGAAACTCATATTTTAGATTTTAATGAAAGTATTTATGGCAAAATTATAAGGGTAGATTTTTATAAAAGAATAAGAAATGAAATGAAATTTAGTAGTATTAATGATTTAAAAGAATCTATAAGATGGGATATATATACTACAAGAAAATATTTCGATATTTTATAAAATCTTTTTAAAGGAGAATATATGAAAAAAGCAAAATTTACAATTGGAGTAAAAATTACTTTGATTTCACTTTTATTACTTATTGTACCAATGCTTGTAGTTGGTGGAATAAGTTATAAAACTGCAAAAGAAGAAATGAGTGCTCAAGGAAGAACGATTTTAAAAAATAGTGTTAAAGCAAGTATTGATTTAATTGAAGAATTAAATGATGCAGTTAATAGTGGTCTTTACACACTTGATGAAGCACAGGAAATTGCAAAAGAAAAAATGATCGGCAAAATGAATGAAGATGGAAAAAGAGATATGACAAATACAATGGATTTGGGAGCAAATGGATATATCTTTGTAATAAATGAGTCAGGATTGGAAGTTGCTCATCCAAGTCTTGAAGGTAAAAATATTTGGGAAGCAAAAGATAAATCAGGTAAAGATGTATTTGTAGCCCAAGAATTGATTAAAGTAGCTCAAAATGGTGGTTTTTTTGAATTTGCATGGCAATTGCCAAATTCAGAGGCAATTGGTCCTAAAATTACTTATGCGGAAAAAGATCCGTATTGGGGTTGGATAATTAATGCAGGCGCCTATAATATGGATTTTGATAAAGGTGCTACTTCAATAATGAAAATCACATTAACTGTGATAGCTATTTCTTTGGTGATTGGTTTATTACTCGTATATGCGGTAGTAAAACGAATTTCTACACCACTTAGTATTGTTACTACATCAATTGAAAAAATTGCAAGTGGCGATTTAAATATTGAAGAAATTATTGTTAAGACTAAAGATGAAACGGGTGTGTTGAGTCATCATATTAACAAAATGATATTGAATTTAAGAGGTTTTGTTGGAATAATTAATGCTTCATCAGAAACATTATTAAATACTTCAAGAAGATTAACTGATATTACAGATCAAACTGTTGAAGCAACAAATGAAGTTGCTAGAGCAATTGGCGAAATAGCTGAAGCTACAAATGATCAAGCTAGAGAAACTGAGATAGGTACAAATGAAATTAATGAATTGGCAAATGAAATAGAAAATGTTGTTAGTTCAAGTAACGAGATATTTGATGTTGCTATTAAAGCAAATAAAATGAGTGAAGAAGGCTTGATTGCAATCACTGAGTTAACAGAATGGTCAGGAAAAAATGAAGAAGCATCAAAGGAAATAAGCGATGTTGTTAACAATATGGATGATAAAGTTGTAGAAATCGCAACTATTTTAGAAACAATTACAGCAATTGCAGAACAAACAAATTTACTTGCTTTAAATGCTGCAATTGAATCAGCGAGAGCTGGCGATGCGGGTAAAGGTTTTGCTGTTGTTGCAACTGAAATTAAAAAATTGGCAGAAGAGACAACTAAAGCTACTGAAGTTATTAAAGATAAAATTGATAATATTCAAACAGAGTCAAAGAAAGCTGTTAGCTTTATGGATGAATCTTTAGATGTTGTTCATAAAACTAAACATGCGGTAGATAATACTGGCGATAAATTTCAATTGATTATTGAATCTATTGAAGAACTTTCATTAAATGTTGAGAAAATAAATGATATTTCTAAAGTGATGGATAATAAGAAAGATAAGATGATTGATGTAATACAAAATATTTCATCATCTTCAGAAGAAACATCTGCTGGAACTGAAGAAGTATCTGCATCAGCTGAGGAACAGTTAGCAATAATAAGTGAATCTTCAAATCAAGCTAAAGAACTTGAAAACTTAGCTTTAGAATTAATGAATGAATTAAAGAAATTTAGTATATAATATAAAAGAGTCTTATTTCCTAGTGAAGTAAGATTTTTTTTTTGGACATTATATAAGAGTAATGGCTTATTTAAAACATTGTCAGGAAATTTTTAATTAAAGATAAAAAAAGTGGTATAATAAACATAAGGGATATTTTTTATAGTAGAATTTTCAGTGAAATTTTAGAAGAAGAGTTGGTTTAGAAATATTTTAAATAATTTATATATAAATCAGAGGTGTTTTAAATGTACAGTTTAAATGAAATTATAAATAAGGCTAGTCATGAAACGTATCAACATGGAGAAAAATGTTATTATGATGGAAAAGTTCAAAATGTTCATACATATAATAACCGCACTAAATTTTTTATTAAAGATAAAGAAATTTATAATGTGGAAATTGAGATGCTAAATTTAAAGGACAAAGATAAAGCTAAATCAGTTCATTGTTCATGTGGATATAGCGGAAAAGGCAATGTTTGTAAACATATTATTGCTGCTGTTTTATATTTAAAAAATAATGGTTTAGAGAAACTTAAAGAAATTGAAAATAAAGAATTAATGATATTAAAAAAATCTAAAATAGTTAGTGTAAAAAATTATCTTGAAGATTTAAATGCTGAAAAAGAAATTAATAAGAAAAAGATATCAATTGAATATAATATAGATTTCACAACTGGAGTTGATGTTAGCTTAAAAATTGGAAAAGATAGAATGCATCCTGTAAAAGATATATTTGAACTTTCATATCTTTTTAGTAGCAATATGAATCAAATGTCATTCGGAGAAGAATTTATTTTTGATAAAGATAAGCATTATATTGGAAATGGTGATTTAAGAAATATTAAAATTCTTGAAATATTACCAAGTTTAAGTATGAGCGATTCAATTGATAAAAGAAATGTTCCGCCTGAATTATTAATAAGAATTTTAAAACTTATGAATAGTAAAACAGTTAATATTAAAATGAATAATGAGTATTTTAATAATGTAAAATGTATTTTTGATAAAAATTTGAAATTGAAACTTGATATAAAAAATGATTATTTGATTTTTTCATGTGATTTAATGAAAAATACAGTTTCATATATATATGGTAAGATTAATATTAAATTTAATGGTTATTATTTAGGATTGTTTGAAGAAAGTAGTGATCTTCTTTCGATTTTTAATGATAATGGTACGGGTAATGTAAAAATTGGGATGTCTGATGCTCAACATTTTATTGATACTTTATATAATGAAAAATATAAGGAAAATATTATTATTGAAAAAGATTTGAATAAATTAATTGAAAAAAAGAAATTCAATGTCGAAATATATCTTTTAAAAAATGGAAGGTTAATAAATGCCAAAGTAAAGTTTATTGAAAAAGAGAAAGAGTTAATGTTTACGGTACTTAATGATATTGAAAGAAATGAAAATGAAAACGAAATTGCTGAAATTTTAAAAGAATATGGGTTTGATAATAGTGAAGGAAAATTTGTATTAAAAGAGGATAAAAAAATATATATGTTTTTTAAAAATGGAATTAGTGAGTTAGAACAAAATGAGGATATATCAGTATATTATACTCAAAATTTAAAAAAATATTATAATAAGTTGAATAATATTCATGTTAATGTAACTGAATCAAGTATAAATATGCTTGAACTTAATTTACAAATTGAAAATTTTTCGAAAAAGGAAATGGTTGAAATTTTAAATGGAATTATTGAGAAAAAGAAATTTATAAGATTAAGTAGTGAAAAATTTGTAGATTTAGATTCGGATTCAATTGAAGAATTAGAGATTATTTTAGAGCAATTAGGAAATAAATCGATAGCAACAAATACTTTTAAAATAAATAAATTTCAAGCGGTTGAGATGTTTCATCGAGTTGATCGAACTAAATTTGATTTAAATGATAAAGCAGGCGTTTCATTAATTTTGGATAAGTTAATGAGTTTTAAGGAAGATAAAATTACAATTGATGTTTTGACTGATATTTTAAGAGAATATCAAAAAGAAGGAGTTATGTGGTTAAAGTCTCTTAAAAGTTGTAATCTAGGTGGAATTTTAGCTGATGAAATGGGCCTAGGAAAGACTATACAAGTCATTTCATTGTTGGGTCGTTCTAAAAATCAATCACTAATTATTGTGCCATCTAGTTTGATGTATAATTGGAAAAAAGAATTTGAAAAATTTATGCCAGAAATAAAAGTTTTGATTATTACCGGAACAAAGAAAAAACGCGAAAAATTAATAAGTGAAAAAGATAAATATGACGTTATTATAACTTCATATCCGTTAGTTAGAAGAGATTTAGAGTATTTTTTGAATTATGAATTTGAATATTGCATTTTAGATGAAGGTCAGTATATAAAAAATCCAGATACTAAAATTTCCAAAAGTGTTAAGATGATAAAATCAAAACACAGAATTGTTTTATCTGGAACACCGATTGAGAATAATTTAATAGAACTTTGGTCGATTTTTGAATTTATTTTACCAGGATACTTAAAAAGCCAATCTGTTTTTAAAAAAGAATTTATTAAACAGGGAGGATATGGGCATGAAGATTTAGTAAGATTAACAAGTCCTTTTATTTTAAGAAGAAAGAAAAAAGATGTATTAAGTGAATTACCTGAAAAAATTGTAAATGTTGTTTATTCAAAGCTAAACGATAAACAAATGAAAATTTATGATAGTTATTTACTAGATATGAAAGAACGACTTAAAGAGTTATCTGAGAAAAAAGGAATGGTTAATTCGCAAATTGAAATTCTTTCTGTTTTAACAAGACTAAGACAAATATGTTGTGATCCTGGGCTTTTTATTAAAGATTATAATGAGAAAAGTGGTAAAATAGAACTTCTTGAGGAATTAGTAGATGAACTTTTGGAAGGAAATCATAAAATTTTGATTTTTTCACAATTTACGTCGATGCTTAAAATAATAGAGAAATTATTGAAAAAAAAGAAAATTTCATATTCATACTTAGATGGTCAAGTAAGAGTTATGAAAAGAGGAGAAATTATTGAAGATTTCACTTCGGGTAAAACAAATATATTTTTGATATCTTTAAAAGCGGGTGGAACAGGATTAAATTTAACTGAAGCTGATACTGTAATACATGTTGATCCATGGTGGAATCCTGCGGTTGAAGATCAAGCAACTGATAGAGCACATAGAATTGGGCAAAAGGATGTTGTAAACGTTTATAAAATAATTACTAGAAATACTATCGAAGAGAAAATATATGAAATTCAATTAAGAAAAAGGAAGTTGATTGATAGTGTTATCGAATCTAAAAATGTAGCCGAATCATTTAATAATAATGAGATATATGAGGTCTTAAATACTATAATTTAAATATAATTTGGAGGCGAATATGAATATTTGTTTAAGAGAATCAAATTCAAATGATTTTCTATTTTTAAACAAAATGCTCTACGAAGCTGTTTTTTGGCGAGAAAGTAATAGTAAACCATTGTTTGAAGAAGGTATTTTATTAAAAGGTGTAAAAGAAGCTTTAATTGATTTTAAAAAAAGAGAAGGTGATATCGCAGTTGTGGCATTGAATGATTCAGTTCAAATAGGTGCTGCATGGTTTAGATATTATAACGAAAAAAATCAAATACGTGGATATATTGATAATGAAACGCCTGTATTAGTAATTGCTGTACATCAAGATTATCGCCATAAAAAAATTGGCGGGAAAATGATTAAGTGGTTAATTGAATATGCTTCAAAACAAAATATTGAAAGAATAAGTTTATGCGTTTCAAAAGATAATTATGCGTTTAATTTGTATAAACAACAGGGTTTTAAAGAGTATAAAGACATAGGAGATTCATTGTTGATGATATACGATTTTAACTAATGAATATTGATAAAAAAACATTTACTTTTTATTCATTGTATGATAATATTCTAGTGTTGAACTTATGACTGCGATGTTCGAATACCTAACGGACTTCTTTGTTGTAAGCGATTAAAATTTATGGAGGTGTAATATATGATTACAAAAGAGCAAAAAGCTGAGATTATCAAGGATTATGGTATTTCTGAAGGAGATACTGGATCAACACAAGTACAAGTTGCATTATTAACTTACAAAATTAATGATTTAAATGAACATTTAAAAGTTCATAAAAAAGATCACCATTCTAGAAGAGGATTATTAATGATGGTTGGTAAAAGAGGAGCATTATTAAAATACTTAAGAAATAATGAAGAGGCTGAGTACAAGAAATTAATCAAAAGATTAAAATTGAGAAGATAATTATAATGATAGAGCGGATTTTCTCCGCTCTATTAGTTTATATTGTCCTACTTGGTATGGATGAAGCTCAAAAAGTGATGAGAGGTTCATAGCAAGTGGGATAATTAGTAAAGGAGGAATATATTGAGTATTGAAAGAAAGACGTATTCATTAGATATTGCTGGAAAAACATTAAAAGTTGAAATGGGCAGATTTGCAAATTTAGCAAATGCCTCAGCAATGATTACTTATGAAGAAACTTCTGTATTAACTGTTGCTACTGATTCAGGTAAAAGATCGACTATGGGTTTTTTCCCATTAAGTGTAAATTATGAAGAAAAAATGTATGCTGCTGGAAAAATTCCAGGAGGATATTTAAAAAGAGAAGGAAGACCTTCTGAAAATGCTACATTAATTTCAAGGGTAATTGACCGTTCAATAAGACCTTTGTTCCCAGATGGATTTTCAAATGAAGTTCAAATAGTAGCTACTGTTATGTCAGTGGATCGTAAAGTTCCTGCTGATATGCTTGCAATGCTTGGAGCATCAATTGCATTATCTGTTTCTGATATTCCATTTGAGAAGCCTATTGCAGGTGTTAAAATTGGATATGTTAATAATGAGTTTGTTGTAAATCCTTCTGAAGAAGTATTAGAAGAATCTACAATGGATTTAGTAGTTGCTGGAACAAAAGATGCTGTTGTAATGGTTGAAGCAGGAGCTAAAATGGTTCCTGATAGTATTATGCTTGAGGCTATTTTATTTGCTCATGAAGAGATTAAGAAAATAGTAGCATTTGTTGAAATGATAGTAGCTGAAATTGGCGTAGAAAAACGTGATGTTATAAAAGAAGAAATTGATGAAGAATTTTATAATAAAGTTTTTGATGAAATGACTGATGATGTTGATAAAGCAATGAGAATTGCAGATAAACATGAAAGAAATGATTTCATTTCTGAAGTAAAAGAAAATATGAAATCTAAGTATAAAGAAATTCTTGAAGAAAATGAAGGAAATAGCAAGTTAATCGGTAAAGCAGTTGATGCTTTACAGAAAAAAACAGTAAGAAAAATGATTATTGAAGAGAAAATTAGACCTGATGGTAGAGCGTTTGATGAAATCAGACCTTTAAGTTCAGATGTAAATATACTTCCAAGAGTGCATGGAACTGGTTTATTCCAAAGAGGTGTAACTCAAGCACTTTCAATAGTAACTTTAGGTGCTGCAGGTGATGCTCAAAGATTAGATGGATTAGAAGCTACAAAAACAAAAAGATATATGCATCAATATAATTTTCCACCATATTCTGTAGGTGAGACTGGAAGAATGTTTGTAAATAGACGTGCGATTGGGCATGGTGCTTTAGGTGAACGTGCATTAGTACCTGTTTTACCTTCAGTTGAAGAATTCCCATATGCTATTAGAGTAGTTTCAGAAGTACTTACTTGTAATGGAAGTTCTTCTCAAGCAAGTATTTGTGGTTCAACTTTAGCTCTTTTAGATGCAGGTGTTCCTATTAAAGATTCAGTTGCTGGTATTGCAATGGGTCTTATAAAAGAGGGCGATAAACTTCAAGTTTTAACTGATATTCAAGGAATTGAAGATTTCTATGGAAATATGGATTTTAAAGTTGCTGGTACAAGAGAAGGAATTACAGCTCTTCAAATGGATATTAAAATGGACGGTTTAAGTAAAGAATTATTAGAAGAAGCTTTAAATGCAGGTAAAAAAGCCAGAAATCAAGTTCTTGACAATATGGCTATTGCAATAACAGCTCCAAGAGAAGAATTATCTAAATATGCTCCAAGAATATTCAGTATTAAAATTGATCCTGAGAAAATCGGAAAAGTTATTGGACCAGGTGGAAAAACTATTACTAGAATTACGGCTGAGTATGACGTAAAAATAGATATTGATGACGATGGAATGGTATTAATTACTGCAAATGATAAAGAAACAGGAGAAGGCGCATTAAGTGAAATTGAAATGATAGTAAAAGAAGCTAAAGTAGGCGAAATTTATATCGGTACAATTAAAAAAATACTTAATTTTGGTGCTTTTGTTGAACTTTTCCCTGGATCTGAAGGATTATGTCATATTTCACAATTCACTCAAAAAAGACTTAAAAACATAGAAGATAGTTTTAAAGTTGGAGATGAAATATTCGTTAAGGTTATTAAAATTGACGAAAAAGGTAGAGTTGATTTATCTAGAAAAGAAGCATTAAAAGATAAAGATATGGAAGATGATAAATAATAATATTAAAGCTGAGTTTTCTCAGCTTTTTTTGTAAATTGATTAATAAAGGTAGGGGTTGTTTTGAGAAAATTTATGAAAGTAAGTTTAAATCAGTTTGAAAATGATTTTCACTCAAGTGACTATTTAAAAACATACAACGAAATTATTATGCCTATTAGAGCAACAAATCTTTCTGCGGGTTATGATTTTTATAGTCCAAGTGAATATTTGCTAAAACCAGGTGAAAGTATAAAAATACCTACAGGTATTAGAGTTAAAATGCAAGAGGATGAATGGCTTGGTATATATATTAGAAGTAGTCTTGGATTTAAATATAATGTGCGACCTAAAAATTCAGTAGGAATTATTGATGCTGATTATATAAATGCAAAAAATGAAGGACATATTTGGGTTGCTCTTTATAATCACGGAGAAGAAGATTTGATTATTAAAAAAGGCGAACCTTTTGCACAAGGAATTTTTCAAAAATATTTATTAGTTGAAAATGATGAACCAAAAGAAATACATCGAAATGGTGGAATGGGTTCGACAAATAGTTAATTATAATAATAAAGGTTTCAGATTATGAGGCCTTTTTTAGATGGAAAAAATAATACTTAATTTTTTTTAATATGATATAATTATAGTTGGAAATTGTTGTTGGAGGTGTATTTTGGCTAAAGAGAAAAAAACGAAAAAAATTTCAGAGGTTAAAAAGAGTAATAAAACTAATAAATCTAAAAAAACTAAAAATACTAATAAAACAAATGAAAAAAAATTAAATAAAGAAAAGAATAAACAAAGAAATATTATTTTATATGAAATAAAATTAATATGCTTATTTGCAATAACTATTTTGATGATTCTTTCATTTCATACTGAATCAGTTGGAATGGTAGGAGAATTTATAAATAATGTTTTTAAAGGTTTATTTTCAAAAGCAGCTTATATTTTTCCATATCTTGTTTTTGTTGCGATATTTGTTAGTATTAATAAAAATTTTAGAAGTTCAAAGGGTAGAGTTGTTATTGCATTTTTATTAATGTTTTCAGCAATTTTATTGTTTGTTTCGGTACCTGTATATGATTATTTTTTAGAAGGTTTAAAATTCAATAAAGTTAATCTTTTTTCAACTGAAGGAATTAATGAATCATATAAAAATGGAATTAATTTATACGGTGGTGGAGTGATTGGAAATTTACTTACTTATCTATTTTACAATTTAGTAGGAAAATTGGGAATTTATTTAATAATACTTGTTAATTTAACTGTCTCAATTTTATTGATTACTAATTATTCCTTAAAAAGAGGATTTAATGTAATTAAAAAGAGAAGTGGTAATTTTTATGAATCTTATGAACATAAAAAAATTGAAAAGAAAATTCATATTAGTAATAGAACTATTAACAATATAAAAAAAGAAAGTACAAGAGGTGTTAAACAAGGGTTTCGTGTAAGTTCAGTTCTTGATGATAAAAATGAAAACGAAAAAAATATAGCAACAAATTTAGAAAAGGATATTCAGATTAATGATTATGTGGAGAAACAAGATGAGTTTTTTGAAACTGAACCTATTGTTACTGAACCTATAATTGAAGAGGCAATTAAACCAAAGAAAAAAAATAATCTTGAATCTGAGGCTAAAGTGACAGAAGAAATCGAGAAGAAACTTGAAGAAAATTCTCATATTCAATTTCCGGATTATGTTTTACCAAGACTTAATTTATTAGATAGAGTTAAGGCTAATAAGCGCACTAACCATACGGAATATAGGGAAAATGCAGATATATTATTTAATACTTTAAAGAATTTTAATGTCGATGGTAAAATTATCTCTATTACTAATGGACCTGCTTTAACGCGTTATGAATTTCAGCCATCACCTGGAATTAAAGTAAGTAAAATAAGAAATTTAAGCGATGATATTGCATTAAAATTAGCTGTTCCAAGAGTAAGAATTGCTCCTGTTCCTAACAAGGCTGCAATTGGTATAGAAGTTCCAAATAAAGTAAAAAACATAGTAAGTATTAGACAAGTTTTAAAATCAGAGGAATTTAAAACAGAAGATAATAAATTAAATGTTGTATTAGGTAAAAATATATCAGGAAGAACTGTGATTGCAGATTTAGCAGATATGCCTCATTTACTTATTGCAGGTGCTACTGGTTCTGGTAAAAGTGTATGTGTTAATATTATAATAACAAGTATTTTATTTAGTAAAACGCCAGATGAAGTAAAGTTTTTAATGATTGATCCAAAAGTTGTAGAACTTTCACATTATAATGGTATTCCACATTTAGTATTACCCGTTGTTACTGATCCGCAAAAAGCAGCAATTGCACTAAATTGGGCTGTTAAGGAAATGGAAGAAAGATATGGCAAATTTGCTAAATCTTTTACAAGAGATTTAGCTGGTTATAATAGTAAATTTCCTGATAATAAAATGTCTCAAATTGTAGTAATAATTGATGAATTAGCTGATTTAATGATGGTTGCACCGAAGCAAGTAGAGAATTCAATTGCAAGAATTGCACAGAAAGCAAGAGCTGCAGGAATTCATTTGATTGTGGCTACACAAAGACCATCTGTAGATGTAATTACAGGTGTAATAAAAGCAAATATTCCTTCAAGGATTTCATTTGCTGTATCATCATCTGTTGATTCAAGAACAATCTTAGATGAAGGTGGTGCAGAAAAACTTTTAGGAAAAGGTGATATGCTTTATAGACCAGTAGGAGCTCCAAAACCAATAAGATTACAAGGGGCTTTTATTTCTGATAATGAAGTTTTTAATACTACTGAATTTATTAAAAATCAGATAGATAAAGAAAAAATAAATTATAAAAATGAAATTTTAGAAGAAAAAGTAATTGAAAATATTGATGAAGAAGTTGATGAATATTTAGCAGAAGCAATTAAAATAGTTGTTGAATCACAAAAAGGCTCAATATCTTTTTTACAAAGAAAAATGAGAGTTGGTTATAATAGGGCTGCTAGAATGATTGATGCTATGGAGGCAAGAAATATAGTTGGACCAGCAAATGGATCTAAACCTAGAGAAGTGTTTATGAGTAAGGAAGAATTAGATAATTTAGAGGTGTAAAATGGAAATTGATATAGAAAATTATTTTTCCTTAAATGATGTTTTAACAATTGATATGCGTACAAAAGAAGAATATAAAAGTAGTCATATTTTGAATGCTATTAATTTTGAAATATTAAATCATGAGGAAAGAAAAGAAGTTAGTATTCTTTATAATGAAAAAAAGATAGAAGAAGCGTATTTAAAAGCTTATGAATATTCTATTTTAAAGTTACCAAAACTTTTTAAAATAATAAAAAAGAACAAAAATAAAAAAATTGTTTTTTACTGCTCAAGAGGTGGAAGCAGAAGTACAATTGTATATGAAGTATTTAGAAATTTAAAAGGAATTGAAATTTATAAAATCAATGGTGGGTACAAATCATTTAGAAGATATGTAAACGAGTATTTTGAAAAAAGTTTAAATAAATTCGATTTTAGAGTGATACATGGATATTATGGTTCTTCTATTGATGAACTATTAAACCATTTAACGGAGCTAGAACTAGCAAATTTTAATTTTAATGAAATTATAAATAATGATATTTCTCAAAAACAACTTGATAATATTTTATTTGATAAATTATTTAATTTAAAAGATAATGTAATATATATTGGCAATGAAAATAGACAATTTTCAAATGCTTGTATAAGAAAAGAATTTTTAGATAAGCTTAAAAACAGTAAACATATTTTATTAAAAGATAGTATTGATTTAAGAATAGAAAATATTTATAATAGAGATTTCGTTAATATTTCAGAGAAATTTTTAAGTAATCTTATTATTAAAATTAAAGAAATGAAAAAAATTATTGGTAATAAGTTAGTGAGTGAAATTATTGGTGATTTATTAAATGAAAATTATAAAATTGCAATCAAAGAATTAGTAATTAATTATTATGATAATATTTATAAGAAAGAAATTTTAGAATATGAATCTTATTATAAAATATATGAATTTAATAATGTAAATGAATTATTTAAAAATTGGAGTGTGAAATGAAAATTTATATTGAAACATTGGGATGTTCAAAAAATTTAGTTGATTCAGAAATTATGTCAGGATTATTTACTTTTAATAGTCATGAAATTGTAATGGATCCTACAATAGCTGAAATAATAGTTGTGAATACATGTGGATTTATTAATGATGCTAAAGAGGAATCGATTAATGAAATTTTTAATCTTTTAACTTTGAAAGAAGAAGGAATATGTAAAAAATTAATTGTTTCAGGATGTTTATCAGAAAGATATTCTGAAGAACTTAAAAAAGAAATGCCAGAAGTTGATGCTTTTTTAGGAACAACAACTTTTCAACAAATTATTGATGTAGTTGATAAAATAATGATTGAAGATGAAGTTTTAGTAAAAGTAGGAAATGTTGATGATAAAATTGATGAATCTTTAAAAAGAAATGTTTCAACACCTTCATATTTTGCATATGTTAAAATTGCTGAGGGTTGCAATAATAAATGCGCATACTGTATTATTCCGAAATTAAGAGGGAGATTTAGAAGTAGAAAAATAGAAGATATTGTACTTGAAGTTAAGTCTCTTGTTAATGATGGAGTAAAAGAAGTTGTGCTTATTGCACAAGATACTGCAAGATATGGAATTGATTTATATCATGAATATAAATTAGCAGATTTACTTCATGAATTAGGTAAAATCGAAGGGCTTAAATGGATTAGAATTCAATATGCATATCCAGATGTTATTGATGAAAAATTGATAAATGAAATTAAAGTGAATAAAAAAGTTGCAAAATATCTTGATATTCCAATTCAACATGCAAATAATGAATTGTTAAAGAATATGAATAGGAAAGTAACAAAAGAGAAAATTGTAAATTTAGTTAATAATTTAAGAAAAGAAATAAATGATATTGCTATAAGGACGACGCTTATTGTAGGTTTTCCTGGCGAAACAGATGAACAGTTTAAAGAGCTATATGATTTTGTTGGTGAAATGAAATTTGATAGACTTGGTGTATTTACTTATTCTGATGAAGAAGATACAGCAGCATTTTATTATGATGATAAAATTGAGGAAGAGATAAAAGAAGAAAGAAAAAAAGAAATTATGGTACTTCAACAAACTATTTCCCAGGAAAAGAATGACTATAAAATAGATAAAACTTATGAAGTAGTTATTGAGGAAAAACTTGAAAATGAAAATATTTATATTGGTAGAACTCAATATGATTCACCTGAAATTGATGGTGCTGTTTATGTTCATACAGACAGAATTCTTAATGTTGGGGATTTTGTAGATGTTAAAATTACAGATGCTTTAGAGTATGATTTGATTGGAGAGGTGTAAAATGAATATTGCAAATAAGCTTACAGTTTTAAGAATTTTATTAATACCAGTGTTTTTGTTTGTTTTATTAAGTAACATGCCTAATAATTCTATTATAGCGTTAGCTATTTTTATTGTTGCTTCATTTACAGATTTTTTAGATGGTTATTTAGCAAGAAGTATGAATCTTGTAACTAAACTCGGAAAATTTCTTGACCCATTAGCAGATAAATTATTAGTAATTTCTGCAATGCTTGCTTTTATAGAAATCGGGTTATTATCATCTACTGTTGTATTTATAATTGTTTCTAGAGAATTAATTATAAGTGTATTTCGCGCAATCGCAGCTTCTGAAGGAATAGTTATTGCTGCTAGTTGGTGGGGAAAATTAAAAACAAATTCACAGATACTAATGATAGTTATTTTACTTTTAAATAACTATATCCCAATTTCAATTTCTAAGTATTTGAATCCTTCGATAATACTTATAGCAACATTATTTACAGTATTTTCTGGAGTAGATTATATTATAAAAAATAAACAGGTATTAAAGAGTTAGAGGTTAGTATGAAAATAGCGATTTTAAATGTTGGTAATGAAGTGGTTGAAGGTGATGTTTTAAATTCAAATGCTAAATATCTTAGTGAGAAAATCTTTAATTTAGGTCATACAGTAATGTTTCATTCAGTTTGTAGGGATAGAGAAAGTGAAATTAAAGAATTTTTAGAGTTTTTATCTCCTAAAGTAGATTTTTTAATTCTTACTGGTGGACTAGGGCCTACAAAAGATGATATGACAAAAGAAGTATTATCAAGATATTTAGATGTTGAACTTATTAAAAACGCAATTGTACTTGAAAATATTAAAGAGAAGTTTAAAAAATTTAATAGAGTAATGACTGAGAATAATATTAAACAGTCATATGTAATAAAAGGTGCAAAAATTTTATTTAATGAAAAAGGAACTGCACCTGGTTTTTTATTGGAAAAAGAGAAATGTAGTTATGTTTTACTTCCAGGACCACCAAGAGAAATGAGATATTTGTTTGAAAAGTATATTTATGAATATTTAAAAGATCGAATAGATAATCATTATATTAATTCTAAAATTATAAAAATAAGTGGACTTGGCGAATCTTATGTTGAATCAAATATTGTAGATTTAATTAATAATAATAAAATTTATATTGCAACATATGCATCATTAGGTGAAGTAAAAGTGAAAATTTCTTCAAATAATGAAGACGAGCTTAAAAAAGCAAGGAAAATTATTATAGATAGATTTAGAGATAATATTGTAAGTTTTACAATGGAAGAAAATTCTAAAGCTGTGACTCGATATTTAGTAGATAATAATATTTCGATTTCTACTGCTGAATCTTGTACAGGTGGATTATTAGCATCTGAAATAGTTGATAATTCTGGAGTTTCTAAAATTTTTAAAGGAAGTTATGTTACTTATTCTAATGAAATGAAAACAGATGTTCTTGATGTAAAAAATGAAACACTTGATGAATATGGTGCCGTAAGTTCTGAAGTTGCTAAGGAGATGCTTAACGGTTTAAATGAAAAGATGAACACTGACATAGCAGTTGCTATTACAGGCATAGCAGGGCCAAATGGAGGCTCTATTGACAAACCTGTGGGTCTTGTATATATAGCATTAAAGATTTTTGATAGTAATTATATAATCAAAAATAATTTTAGAGGCAATAGAACAGAAATCAGAAATAGAACGTGTAAAAAAGTATTTAATGTTATTTCACAAAAAATAATAATTGACAAATTGCTATAATGGGGTATAATTGTTCTATAACAAGAACGAATGTTCAGAGAAAAGGAGCAGTGTTAATATGACAAGTGATTTTCAAAATAAAGCTAAAGCAATTGATAGTGTATTAAATCAAATTGAAAAGCAGTTCGGTAAAGGCTCAATAATGCGACTTGGTGATGAAGCAGCTAGAATGGATGTAGAAAGTGTTTCAACAGGTTCATTAGAATTGGATATTGCATTAGGTGTTGGAGGTCTTCCTAAAGGGAGAATCATTGAAATATATGGACCTGAATCTTCTGGTAAAACTACTTTAACTTTGCATGCAATTGCTGAAGCTCAGAAAAGTGGTGGTGTAGCAGCATTTGTTGATGCTGAACATGCTTTAGATCCCAAATATGCTCAAAATATAGGTGTTGATATTGATAATTTAATTGTATCTCAACCAGATAATGGCGAACAAGCGCTTGAAATTGTAGATGCATTAGTTAGAAGTGGAGCAATAGATTTAATTGTAGTCGATTCAGTAGCTGCATTAGTTCCAAAAGCTGAAATTAGTGGCGAAATGGGAGATAGCCATATGGGTCTTCAAGCAAGACTTATGTCACAGGCATTAAGAAAATTAGCTGGTATTTCGAAAAAAGCTGGAACTACAATAATATTTATCAATCAATTAAGAATGAAAATAGGAATTGTATTTGGAAATCCTGAAACTACATCTGGTGGTAGAGCATTAAAATTCTATTCTTCAGTTAGACTTGATATTAGAAAAAAAGATTCAATAAAAGAAGATAAAGAAATTGTAGGAAGTAAAACTCGTGTTAAAGTTGTTAAAAATAAAGTTGCAGCTCCTTTTAAAGAGGCTACTTTTGATATTATGTATGGTAAAGGGATTTCGAGAGAAGGAAATATTCTTACTGCAGGTTTAACATTAGGAGTTGTTGAAAGAGCTGGTGCATGGTATAGTTATGGCGATATTAGACTTGGTCAAGGACAAGAAAATTCAAAAGAATTTTTATTACAAAATGATGATATTAGAAATGAAATAGAATTTAAAATTAGAATAATGCATAATTTACCTATTGATCATTTAGTCGACTTAGTAGATAAAAAAATTGTTGATGAAATGCTTAAGGAATATGGAAAAGAACAACCTGTTAGTGAAGAAACAGAGAATAAAACAAAATAATATAATATATTAAAAAATGCATCTTTTAAAAAAGGATGCATTTTTAGTTACTCATTTTCAATAGTAATAGTTGATTCGTACCATTCTTTAATGGATTTTGAAGTATTGTCAAAATCAGTGACATTAAGAATTTTAGAATATTCATATTTATTAGAACTGTGTAAATACATAGGGTCGTAATAATCTTTCATAAGTCTTATTGCAACTTCTGTTACTTTATTATTTCTTAAATCATTTTTAATTTCTTCAGCATCTGAATTTTTCATATGCTTTTTCATTAAATCAACGCCTTTAATTAGTTCATCGATTGATTTATCATTCTTAATGTATTCGTCTACTAAAAGGGAAGCTCTAAGCTCAATTGGTGTTTCAACATATAAATGTATTCCTTTTTTCATTTTTGAATGAATATATTCTGGAACATAAACATTACCAATTTTTCTGCTTTCTGCTTCAACAAAAAAATAATTTGATTTTCTATTAATAAAAGTATCATAAATATTTGATTCAAATTGTTTTGTAGTATTACATTTACCTAATCCAACTCCGCCTAGAAGAGAACCACGGTGATTTGCTGCACCTTCTAAATCTAATATATCAAGTCCTAAATTTGATAATTTATTAAGTAAAACAGTCTTACCACTGCCTGTTTTACCATGAATAACAATATATGTTACTTCATCATTTAAATGCGGTAATTCCTCTCTTATATATTTACGATATTCTTTATAACCACCTTTTAAGTAATTTATATTTACACCTATACTATGCATTAAAAGTGCTATTGAAGAGCTTCTCATACCACCGTTATCACAAAAAAGTACAATGTTTTTTTTGCTTTCTGTTTTAAGTTCTAGAAGCTTTTTATAAATTTCAGGAAGTTTTTTTGAAACTATCGAAACACCTAGTATTTTAGATTCGCTTGCTGGATTTTTTTTATATGTACTTCCAACAAGTTCTCTTTCTTCATTATTAAAAATCGGAATATTTATTGCGTTATTAATTGTCTCTTTTTCAAATTCATTTTCACTTCTTACGTCAACAAAAATGAATTTAGATAAATCTATTTTATTATATTCAATAGGGAATAGCATAATTTAGCTCCTTTATAAATTATTTAACTAAGTAGTATTTTATAATTTATGATAAGTATCGTCAAGATGGAAATTATTAATAATTAAAAAAAAGATTACAATATAGTAATCTTAAAAATGTTTTGCCATTTCATAAATTGTTTTTTCATTCATATCAAACATAAACATTGGAATTTCATATATTTTATCAATATTCATGTTATAAATCATATCTAAATATGTTTTTTCTAGTTCTTTTTTCTTTATCCAGAATTGATCAGTTGAATTTTTGGGAAGTATTTTATTTACAACTAAATTATTTACTGGAATATTGTATTTTGTTAAAATCTTTATAGCTTTTTTTGTTTCTTCAATAGGTAATCTCTCGGCATTTAAAACAAACATAAATGCAAGTCTTTTATCATCTACCATGATTTTTCTTGCTTTTTCCATAGTAGCTTTTCTTTTTTCAAGTATTTCTAAAATTGGATCTTTTTCAACTTCTCTATTGTGAACATTTCCAACCATTGTTTTTAGTTTAAGTGTTTTTCTTCTTTTAACCATTAAACTATCTATCCAAGCACCTAGAATTTCAGGTAGTGATAAAAGTCTTACAGTATGACCTGTAGGAGCTGTATCAAATATTATTAAGTCATAATGTTCACTTTCTTCATTTATGATTTGAATCATTTTGTCAAAAAGTGCAGATTCATGTGAACCTGGAGATACGCTTGCAGCATCAAGTTGTTTATTCAATTCTTCAAGTATTATTGGACTTAAAACAGTTTTTAAATTTTTTCTTATAGAAGAAATATAATTTTCGCTTTCTTTTTGAGCATCTATTTCATAACCAAATAGATTATCATCAAGTTTTACTATATTATCTCCAATTTTTCTATTAAATAAATCTGAAATGGAATGTGCTGGATCAGTTGAAATAAGTAGTACTTTTAAGTTTTCTTTAGCTTTACTTATAGCAAATGCTGATGAACAACTTGTTTTTCCAACTCCACCTTTTCCACCAAAAAATATAATATCATTCATAAAATCTCCTCCATTATGGATCTACATCCAAATCTCCGCCTTTTTGTTCCCATATTGATTTTGAGTCAAGCATCCTTTTTTGCCAACCTGATAATTCATCTTCTAAGTGTGGAAGAAGTTCTAATGCATAATAGCTAGTGGGAATATCAATGCCTAGTAAATCACCAAAACAGAGGATAAGGAATTCATCTTTAGTATTATCAATTTCAATTTCAATTTTATCTGTTAAATTTCCTTTTAAATCTAATGCACCTTCAAAAAACATTCCTAAATTTTCTATAGTACTTTTTATGAATTTAATAAATTTGTTCATTTCACCCCCCAGTCAACAATTAGTTATGTAATTTTTTACAAGAATCATTATAAAAACCCTATAGATAAATAATATCTATAGGGTTAATAATTATAAATTTATTACGATTTTACTCATTATCTGCTTCTGTAAATGCTCTCTTAGCTTCAAGCATTAAGATTAATGCTAATACTAATAATGAAACTCCGAAGAATAATAAAATAAAGTTAGAAAGATTTGCTTTGATTAATAAAACTAATCCTGTTAATGTTACAGCAAACATAAATATCATTGGATAAAGTGCCATTTTGTAATCTTTTCCAGATTTTTTTAACCAGATAGCTAATGCTAATAAAGCAAGTGCTGCTAATAATTGGTTTGAAGCGCCAAATAATGGCCAAATTTTTGTCCAACCTTTAAAGGCTAATGCTCCACCTAAAACAACTGTAATTCCAGTTGCAACATATCTGTTAGTCATAACAGATTCTTCGCCTTGAACATCAAACATTTCTTGGAAAATAAATCTTGCTAAACGAGTAGCAGTATCAAGTGAAGTTAATGCAAATGCAGAAATAGCTAGTGCTGTAAAACTTTTTCCTACTGCAAATGATAATCCAAATGATGTCATGAAGTTACCAAGACCATCAGAGAATACATTAACTGGTCCACCATTAGCTAATAAATCAGCAAATTTATCACCAGCAACATAAGTAGCTGTAATTATTGCGATAGTAGCTAAAACACCTTCTATTAACATTGAACCATAACCGATTAATTTTATATCTTTTTCATTATCAATTTGTTTAGAAGTAGTTCCTGATCCTACTAGAGAGTGGAAACCTGAAACAGCACCACAAGCAATAGTTATAAATAACATTGGGAATAAGAATTGTCCATTAACAACAAATCCTGTTGTAGCAGGTGCTTGAATAGTTGGGTGCATAATGAATATACCTACAACACCACCTATTAACATAGCATATAATAAGAATGAATTTAAGTAATCTCTTGGTTGTAATAAAATCCATACTGGAGTTACACTAGCCACAAAGATATAACCAAGTAAAACAATCATCCATACATTTTTAGTAAGTAATAATGGGAATGCTTGACCTAAATAGATACAAAGAACTAGTAAAGCTACACCAATAACACTACCTATTGTTAAACTAACGCCTTTACTGTAAACAAAATATCCGAAACCAACTGCTAATGCAATAAATAATACAGAAGCTGTAGCTGCAGAAGGTACTGCTACAAAAGTATTAGCAACAATGTTTGTAAATGCTGCAACAACTAATAATAATGCTAACCATGCAAATATACCAAATAATCTTTTACCTTTTGTACCGATATTAACACCAATTACTTCTCCAAGTGATTTTCCATCATGTCTTACTGATGCAAATAAAGCACCCATATCATGAACTCCACCAAAGAAGATAGATCCAATTACAATCCATAACATTGCAGGTAACCATCCAAATATTGCAGCTGCGATTGGTCCTACAATTGGGCCTGCTCCTGCGATAGAAGAAAAGTGGTGACCTAATAATACTGGAGCTTTTGCTGGAACGTAGTCAACTCCATCACCTAATGTATGAGCTGGAGTTTTGATTGTTTCATCAATACCCCATTTTTCAACTAGGTATTTACCATAAGTAGCATATGCAATTAAAAATACTACTATTGAGAATAAGATTAAAATTATTGCGTTCATTTGTTCCTCCTTTAAAAAATATATAATATTAATGGCTTAATTTTCTAAAAACTTAGCAAGTTCTTTTTTGCCGAACTTATTGCTATAGCCTTTGTTTAGAGTGGTATCAATGACAATAAATCGAACATTTACCCAACCCTCTAAGCCAAATCTGAAACGTTTGTGAAACTTAAATTTTCTTATTTTTTTAATTTCCTCATCATTAAGAGGTGAAGAAGTTTCTAAAAGAATTGTTACAATACTAGACATATGATTTTTCGTAACAGTAATTATATCTTTTATATTATTTTTTAATAAATTCTCGAATTCATTAAAATTTAACTCTTTATCTATTTTTTTATAAAGAATATATTCATTAGTTTCAAAAGAATAGTATTCGAGCTCTTTTAGTAGCAAATAGCGTGCGTTTCTTTGATTAAAGGTTGCAATTAAATCAAATTTAATATCCCCTTTATAAATGTTCTCCTCAAAATCATAATATCTAGTTAATTTATTTTTTAAAATTTCAATATAATTATCCATAAAAAACCCCATCTCTAATAATATCCTTCTTTTAAAAAAAGTATATATGAAATGGGGTGCTAATAGTAATAAAATGTTTTAAATGTAATAATTACTGATTGAACTGCAAAAATGCCTACATAATTGACATTCTACGTTTAAAATCCTGAGTTTGATTTCTACTTACAGGTATTTCCATATTGCATCCTATCAATTTTACTTTAAAAGTTGAATTGAACCATGGAATTATTTCTTCAATATAATTGACATTTATTAAGTAAGATCTATGAATTCTTAAAAAAATATCTTTTGGCAAAGTTTCTTCAAATTCGTTAAGTGTACCAGTTATTATAAATTTGCCTTTAACAGTTTCAACTGTAAGTGAACGATCCTCGATATATGCAAGTTTAATCTGATTTTTTTTAATTGGATACAGAATATTATTCTTAATTAAGGTAATTATTTCGTCGTTAGGATGCAAATTAATTGATTTTTTAATCGAAATATTCTCAAATTCTTTTGTTATTTTCGTTATACATTTACTAAATCGTTCATCATCAATTGGTTTTAAAATATAATCAATTACATCTAAATCGAAAGCTTTTATTGCAAATTCATCATATGCAGTAACAAAAACTATATAAGGAAATTTTGGTAAATTTAAAGATTTAATATTTTTAGCAATATCAATTCCGTTTTGAGTAGTCATATTGATATCAAGAAAAACTAAATCTACATTATTTTTAGTTAAAAAATTAATAGCTTCAATTCCATCATCAAAATCATTTAAAACATTTATATTTTGAAATTTACTTAAATGATAAATT
>JAUCFZ010000164.1 GCA_030377915.1 Clostridiaceae bacterium HSG29 | reverse complement strand
CTTTTCCTAATTCTAGTTTATTTCTATATAGATTTTTGTATCTAATATATTCATCTATCGAATATTTAAAAGGAATCACTAAATTAATTAACTCTTTATAGTCCTCTTCTCTTTCTAATAAAACAGGTAAATCTTTTGTAATACCAATATGACTTTTAAATATTTCTATTAAACTATCATCGCTAGAATACTCAGAATTTAAACTCTCTTCAATAGTAGGTATAATTAATTTGTCAAAAAGTGCTTTATTATCTCTAGCCTTTCTAAAATAATCATTTACTCCACCTTCACTTCTATTAATTCTTTTAAATAGTTTCCAGTCATCTTGATAGATATTATAACTTTCCAAATATTGAAAATATGAAGAATTTCTTCTATCAGTATTACTTCTATGGTAAAGAGTAATATCCTTATTTTCATTAATAAATTTTTTATATGCTCCATATTCTTTTGTTTCACCATTTTCAAACATAGGTAAAGATTTTATACTAATAAAACTTTCATCATTTGTATTGCAAATATAGTGAAAATAGTTAAGTTTTGCAGTTTCTTCATTCTCCTCATCATATTTTCTTTCAACTGTAAAAGCGGCACCTACAATTATATTTTCATTATTATCTTCTATATCAAATTCTAATGCAACATGAAAAGTGTAATTAAGTAAATTTTTATTATCTTTATAAAACATTTTTAATATTGTATTCCCATCATTCTTCCCCCAACTCTCATTAGGTAATAATAATTGAGAAATCAATTGTAATATTACGCCTTTTCCACATCCATTTTCCAAAGTGAAAAGTGTATGTTCAGGAACATTATTTTTATTTAAATCAATTATAGTATTTCTATGTCTTTTTCTACATTTATCATAATGTGCTCCGACTATTCTTATTTTCGATAATTTAGGCATTAATCTCACCCTCATTCACTAATTTCATAATTTCCTGATATCTAGGTCTATTATGATAATTATAATCAATTCTTTCATATAATTCTATTTTGGGAATAATTCGATGTTCATTTTCTAAATCAATAATTAATCCTTGATCTTTTAACGGTTTTAAAGCTTGATGTATAAACGACATTTTTGTATCATGTACTCTTAAACTAATTTCACCTTTTTCATTTTCTTTCATATCAACAAACTCAACATGCCATAAATTATAGAGTTCGTCTACATCTAAGCTCCATTCCTTAGAAAAATCATTTTCATTATTATTTTTATCTTTCCATCTTTTTAAAGTATTGCTAACTATATCACTCAATTTATAATAAGTTATTCCTTGTTCTTCCCATCTAATTCTTCCTATATCTTCTTTATCAATTTCAGAAATAAAAATCGAAATTATAATATTTGCAAGATGAAAATATTTTTTGTTTTTTAAATCTGTATATTTACTTTTCATATGGGTATATGATGTTGCAAATTGAGAGTTTTCGCCTTTTACAATTAAATGCAAATTTTCATGAGATGAAATTATTGCAAGTCCTGCTTCTTCTGCCATAATTTCAACAGTATCTCTTATTTCGTTATCTTCAATATAATTTCTTATAATACTTTCAGACTTACTAACAATACTTTTGTTTAATAAATAAAAAAATATTTTTGTAGCACTCTTTATTTTATCTCTGCTCATAATTATCACCCTTTAGAAATAATTTGTATCCAGATATTTCAATATCGTTCCATTTGATTGAACTTCCAGATAACTTTGATGTAATAATTTCTCCATTTAGTTTTTTATATTTATCATTTTGTTCGCAAAGTAAATTATATACTTTTAATCTATTATCAGTAAAATTACCTAATTTCAATTTAATATCAGTCATAATAAACATCATTAATAATTCAAAATTAATCTTCTTTTTAAGCCAATTTTCTTTTGCAATTTCATTTAAATTATCAAATTCATAAATATTTATTTCTCGATTTTCTAGTAATTTGTCAAAGACAAATTTAAAACATTCAACTAACAACACATAATCTATCTTCTCTTTCTCCCAGCCTTCTTCAAATTCTACTTTAATCTTCTGATTTATTTGAGAATCTTTTGAATTTAATACTTGTTTTTGCCATGCCCACTCAAGTGGATATACAAATTCAAACTTTGGAGAAAAAAGTGGTGCAATTATTGTTTCTAAATTATCAAAACTATTAAATCCAGTAGAATCAATTTGTTCTTTCCAAATATTGTTTTTAAAAGATACTGTAGTAGTTTTACAGAAAAATATTGGATATTCTTTTCTTATTTTTATCTCTAACTCGAAATTTTTAACTGTAACTGCAGCTAATTTATCATGCATTCTTCTTGCTTTTTCTAGGTTTGCAAACACTTCAATTGCTTCTTTACGATCTTTAGGTTCCATTTTTGGAATTCTATTTTTCCACTTAAACATTTTATCAAACACTTTTTGTTCTTCTTCAAATTGTTTTTCTACATTAATTTTACTTTTATTCGACAAAAAAATATTTTTAGGATTGTTTAGAATATCTTCTCTATAATCAATTTCCTTTGTTATTAATTTTCTTACTTTTAAAAGCAAATTATTAACTGAAGATTTTGCTTTATTAAAATTTCCACTTTTAATTAGTTGCAGAGTATAAAATTGTTCAACATCAAACTCAAATTCTTCAATAATATCTCTTGTTAAAAATATCATTTCTTTTGAAATATTATGAAGTTTATAAACAGTCTGTCCACCTTTTTCCCAGTCACTATAATTTTTATCTGAAACTAAATATCTAAAAGAAAAATCTTCATATTGATTACTTTCCTCATTAAATATTGTAGCTTTAAAGCTATTTCCCATTTTAGGATCTTTATAGTTAATAACTCCATCAACTAAACGAACAATATCTTTATTATTACTTTTTAAATCCAATTTATTAACAATTTCTTTAGTATAATTAATTAAATCTGCTTTAGTTCTATTTTCATTCTCTAAAATTTCTAATTTCATAACTTTTAATAAAAGTAAAAGCGTAATTTCAACTCTATTCTCGTGTAATTCTTCTAATTGAAATCCTTCACCTAATAACTTAATTACATTTATTTTCTTTAATCTATCATTTAAACCATCAAAAATATTCATTTTATCACCTCATAACTAATTGATTCTTGAGGAATTCTTAAATTATTATTCCATAAATATTTAATTTTAATTCTATAATTATTACTAAATCTTTTAATGAAATATTCAAGATAT
>JAUCFZ010000163.1 GCA_030377915.1 Clostridiaceae bacterium HSG29 | reverse complement strand
AAATAACTAGTTTTCTTAAAATAGTTTTTTGGGAATGAATAATGCAATATGAAACATGTAAGCAAAATTGTATTATATTATTTTAAGGGGGAAAACATGGAAGCAAGGAAAAAGGAAACAAATTTAAAATTTACTCAAAAGGATTATATGAAATTTTTAATACCATCGATAATTGGTGTATTTTTATTTCTATTTCCAATATTTAAAGATGGTGCAGTAAACATTCCACTTGGTTACATTATTGATTTTGTTAAAGGTGTTTGTAAACCGTTTGGCTTTAATGTTGTTTATGGTGTAATTATTATTTCAGGTATCACTGCTATTATTTATAAAGTATTAAAACCTAAGTTTATTGAAGAAAGTAGTCTATTAAAACCAATTTTCGATATTGGTCCAGTTTCTTTTACACTTAGAATGTTATCACTAGTATTTGTAACAATATTAATTATGAAACCAGAAGGAAAATATTTTGATATGATAACTTCAGGTAATACCGGCGGATTATCAATGGACTTAATGTTCACAATATTCGTAACATTTTTTATTACTTGTTATACAATTCCTTTGATTTCAGATTACGGAATTATGAATTTTACTGGTACAGTTTTTAGAAGCTTTACTTATCCATTATTTAGACTTCCTGGTAGATCAACTGTTGATTTAGTAACTTCATGGGTTGGAGGAAATAGTACAGGTATATTAATAACAATAAGACAATATGTTGGTGGTTTCTATAACGCTCGAGAAGCAGCAGTTATTTCAACAATGTTTTCAGTAGTTTCACTTCCATTCTGTTTAGTAATTGCTAATACATTAAATGTAGGAGATAGATTTTTATTATTCTATTCTATCCTTGTTATTGCTGGTATTATCTCTACAATAATAATGGTAAGAATACCACCATTATCAATATTTGATGATAAAACTTATAATGATCAAGAATATAAAACAGATGAAGACGTTCCAGAAAATGAAAACAAATATAGATGGGCATTAAATCAATCTGTAAAAGAAGCACAAAATGGTGGAACTTTAATGGATATTATTAAAAATGGTACAAAAATATATATCGATTTATTTTTCTCACTTGCTCCAACAATTCTATCAATTGCAGTAATTGCATTAGTACTATCTGAATATACACCAATATTTACTTGGTTATCTTATCCAATGGGTCATTATTTAAATGTTTTAGGAGTTCCAGAAGCTTTTGAAGCAGCACCAGCTACAATTATAGGTTTTGCTGATATGTTCTTACCAGCTATAGTTGCAAGCTCAATTGTTTCATATAAAACAAGATTTATTATTGGAATTTTATCTTTACTTCAAATAATTTATTTATCTGAAATGGGAGCTGTATTAATTGGATCAAAAATTCCATTAAACATTAAACATTTAGGATTATTATTTATTGAAAAAACAGTTATTACATTACCACTTATAGTACTATTTACTAATTTATTTGGTATTAATTAAGGGGTGGCAAATATGAAAAAAATAACTATTATTGGTGCAGGAAATGGTGGTGTAACAGCAGCTTATCATTTTGCGAAATTAGGAAATAGAGTTTGTATATATGATCAACCAGAATTTGATACACAAATTAAAGCTATTAAAAAAGCTGGCGGTATTGAAGCAGTTGAAGCTATTAATGATGTAGAAATGACTTTTGCAGGATTTGAAAAAATTGAACTTTCTACTACTTCTATGGAAGAAGCAGTTAATTTTTCAGATATTCTTATAACAATAGTTCCATCTTTTGCTCAAGAAACAATATTTAGAAAAATGCTACCATATTTAACAGATAGTAAAATATTAATATTTATGCCAGGAAACTATGCTAGCTTAGTAATGGATAAAGTAAAAAAAGATTTAGGTTATAATGACTTAAATATTACTTATGCAGATGCTATGACTATTCCTTGGGCATGTAGATTAGAGGGTGAAGCTACAGTTGGAATAATGGGAATAAAAGAATTCATTTATGCAGGAGTTTTTCCACATAGTAAATCTAAAGAAGTAATCGATTTAATGAATGAGTTTTATCCACTTGAAGTAAAAGAACTAGAAAATGTTATTGAATCAGGATTAGAAAATATAAATTTTGGCGGTCATCCATTAATTGCAACTATAAATATTGGTTTATTAGAAAATTTTGGAAAACAATTTAATTATTATGTTGATTGTGTATCTCCTGCAACAGGAAGAGCATCAGCTAAAATGGAAGCCGAAAGAATTCAAATAGGTAAAGGATTGAGTCTTAAATTAAGAGATGAGTTAGAAATGATGAACTCTATTTATAATACTCATGCAGAAAGTGCATATCTTTTTAATAAAAGCTCTGTTATTCATGGTAAAATTAATTCTGCTCCAACTTCTTCTAAAGCAAGATATATTACAGAAGATGTACCAAATATTTTAGTTCCTTGTTTTGAATTCGCAACACTTTTATCACTAAAAGTACCAATTATTGAATCAGTTATTCATATTGCATCAAGTTATAATGATGATGATTATTTCAAAACTGGTAGAACATTAGAAAAAATGGGACTTGGAGGTATGAGTTCTAAAGAAATAATGGATTATGTGAATTTATAATAAACTTATTAAAAGCAGACTATAATTAGTTTGCTTTTTTTATTATAGAAAATTTACGTTCAATGATATATAATAAGTACATATAAATAATTGGATGGTGAAAAATGATTCCTTTAAAAAGCATATCAAAATATGTCGCACAAACTGCAAATATTATAGGTGGAGTACTTGGTCTTGATGTATTAATCGTTGATTCTGAATTATTAATTCTTGGAGATAGCGATTTAGAATCAATATCTGAAAATACTTGTATTGAAAAAAGTTCAATATTAGCTGAAGTAATGACACATAAAAAAGTTTTAGTATTAAACTCAAAATTCGACCATTATGGATGTATTAATTGCGATAAATTAAATACTTGCCCAGTTACCGGGATAATTGGAATACCACTTTTTCATAATAATGAAGTTATTGGTAGTGTTGGAATTATTGCCAATAGTATAGAAGATAAAGAAAATATGATTAGCAATTTAGATAAATATATGAAATTTATTGATAGAACTTCTGAGTTAATTTTTAATCGACTTGAAAAAGAAGCAGAAATAAATGAAATTTCAATTGTTAATAAGAAAATAGAAGTTGTTCTTGATTCTATAAATGATTTTTTAGTTTT
>JAUCFZ010000162.1 GCA_030377915.1 Clostridiaceae bacterium HSG29 | reverse complement strand
ATTCTAAAATGTTGAATAACAGTGCTTTGTAAAAGAAATATAATTAAATTTAAAAATAAAATTATTTTAATTTTCATTAATCCACTCACTTTTTTCCTGATCCATTGTAATTACTGTAACAATATTTATATTTTTAAAATCAACACAGGGCTTAACTGTAATTTCCTTTAAAAACTCATCTTTATTATCTTCTATAGCGATAATTTCTCCTATTAGTATTCCTTTAGGATATATACCTTGACCTGTAGTGATTATTTTCTCACCAATTTTAGTTGTAGCATTAGGATCAAATAAATTTCCAAATAATAAACCATTTTCGGAAGATCTAATAAATCCTTGATATTTAGAATTAATAGATATAGTTTCAAATGAAATATTACTTCTATTATCAATTACTGAAATAACTTTAGAATAATTATTTCCAACTTCATATACTTTTCCAATTAAACCTTCAGAAGATATTACAACACTGTATTTTTTTACACCTTGCTGAGAACCAGCGTTTATTGAAAAAACATCAAACCAGTTCCCCATATCTTTTGATATTACATTACAAGTAACATGATTTTCAAAATGATTTTCTGATATATAATTTAAATTATCTTTTAATGATGAAAGTTCTAAAAATTCAGAGTTAGTTAAACTTAATTCAATTAGCTCTGAATTAAGTTTTTTATTCTCTTCCCTTAAAAATTCTATCTTTTTTTTATTCTTAAATATCTCTGTAATACTATCAATCTTGTTAGAAGTTGAATCAGAGATATTAAACAATATTTTTTGAGCAGGTACAATTACATTAGATGATAAATTTTCAATTATAGTAACACTCGTTCTTCCACCATTTGAATAACCAATTGAAACCAATAAAATTATTCCTGAAAGAATTATTATCAAATTTCTTAATCGTTTATCCATAAGTTAACCCTACTTTCTCAAAGTTTTTGTAGAAACAAACACACTTTGCAGTAAATCATAATGTTCTAAAGCTTTTTCAGTACCTTTAACAACACAATCAAGAGGATCCTCACTTATAAAAACTGGCATTCCTGTTTCTTTTGCTATTAATACATCTAACCCTTTTAACAAAGCTCCTCCTCCTGCTAACATAATACCTTTTAACATAATATCAGATGCAAGCTCAGGCGGAGTACTTTCTAATGTTAATTTAATTCCATCAATAATGGATTTCACTGGAATTGCAATAGCTTCTCTAATTTCACTAGAATTAACAGTCAAAGTTTTAGGGAGACCGTTTACTAAATTTCTACCAGTAATATCTATTTTTTTATCTTCAATATCAAATGCAGAACCAATAATCGTTTTTATATTTTCACTAGTTCTTGATCCAATCGATAATGAATATTTTTTTCTTATATAATACTCAATTGCTTTATCAAAATCATCACCAGCAATTCTAATTGAGCGGCTTGTAACAATACCACCTAAAGAAATAACAGCAATTTCACTAGTTCCACCACCAATATCGACAACCATATTCCCTGATGGCAATGCTACATCAAGACCTGCTCCTATAGCAGCAGCCATTGGCTCCTCAAGTAACAGTGCTTTTTTAGCTCCAGCTGATAATGCTGCTTCAAGAACAGCTCTTTTTTCAACTTCTGTAACATCAGAAGGTACACCAACTACAACTCTTGGTTTAAATATAAAAGCTGATTTATTAACAGCTTTTTTTATAAAATACTCTAACATTTTTTGTGTAACATTAAAATCAGCAATAACACCTTCACGTAACGGTCTAATTGCTTGTATATTACTTGGAGTTTTACCTATCATATCCTTTGCAGCTTGTCCAACTGCTAAAATTGTATTGTTTGTTGTATCAATAGCAACAACTGAAGGTTCAGAAATTATAATACCTTCCCCTTTAACTGCAACTAATGTATTTGCAGTTCCTAAATCTATACCAATATCTTTTGAAAATAAACCCAAATCCTCACCTCTAAATCAAATTGTTTTCCTTAAAACTGAAATGTTGATTATTACCTATAATTATATGATCTAAAACATTAATTCCTATAATATTTCCAACTTCAGTAAGTCGTTTTGTTATTTCTTTATCATTTTTGCTTGGTCTAGGATCACCACTTGGGTGATTGTGAATAAATAAAACCGAAGCAGCAGATTTCTTTATTGCAAATTTATATACTTCTCTTGGGTGAACGATAGAAGAATTTAAATTTCCCATGGAAATTACTTCTGTACTTATCATTTCACTTTTTGTATTTAAAAGAACAATAATGAACTGTTCTTTTTTTTCATATCTTAACTCATCCATAAAAATATTGCAAACATCATTTGGTGATGTTATTTTCATTTTCTTTTTTATAGAAAACGCAGAAACTCTTTTATTAAGCTCAAGAGCCGCTAGAATATTACATGCTTTAGCAGTACCAATACCCTTAATAGATGTTAATTCTTCAAATGTAATGTCAGTTAGTCCAGATAATCCGCCAACATTATTAATAATTTCATGACTTAATTCAATTGCATTTTGCTTTTTATTACCTGTATGAATTAATATTGCAATTAATTCAGCATTTGATAATCTTTTAGTACCATGATTAATCATTTTTTCTCTTGGTCTTTCTAAAGCTGGCATTTCCTTAATCATAAAATAATTAGTTTTCATTTTTCCTCCTACAAAATATAGTAATTAAAATGTTTTATAAGAATTGAATTTAATTTGTTTATTGGTAGGCCAATGACATTAAAAAAACAACCATTAAAATTTTCTACTAATAAAGTCCCAATTCCTTGAATTGCATAAGCACCTGCTTTTCCAAATGGTTCACCAGATAAAATATAATTTTTTAATGTATTAATAGAGTTATTTTTAAATATAACATTTGTTTCTTCATAATCAACTATTTTAATATTTCTATTTATATTAATAAGTGCTATTCCTGAATAAACAAAATGCTCTCTATTATTTAACATTTTTAACATTTTTAAAGCATCTTCTGAATCAACCGGTTTGCCAAGAATATGCCCATCAATTACAACAATTGTATCTGCAGCAATTACAGTTTTATCAGGATATTCTTCTGCAATTACCATAGCTTTTTCAAAAGCTATTGCCATTGCATTATTTTTTGGACTAATAGAACTATCTATTTTTTCTTTTGTATCTTTAACAGTTTGAATATAATCAATATTTAACATATTAAGTATTTCTTTTCTTCTAGGAGAATTTGAAGCTAAAATAAATTTCATAATACCTACAACTT
>JAUCFZ010000161.1 GCA_030377915.1 Clostridiaceae bacterium HSG29 | reverse complement strand
TAGTACTTCATTACCACCAGCAGCTATTGCAGCAGCAACTAAATCAGTTGAATTACTTATAGAATCGTCTGAGTATACAGATAGATTGTGGGATAATGCTAGATTTTTTAAAGAAAAACTTGGAAAATTAGGGTTTAATACTGGTAAAAGTGAAACGCCAATTACGCCTGTAATTATTGGTGAAGAGGCAAAAAGTTTAGAATTTTCTCAAAAGTTATTTGAAAATGGTGTATTCGTTTCTCCAATAATATTTCCAACTGTTGCAAAAGGAACAGGAAGAGTAAGATGTATGATTTCAGCTGCTCATTCAAAAGAAAATTTAAAAAAAGCTGTTGATGTATTTGAAAAAGTAGGAAAAGAAATGAATTTAATATAATTTGAAATAAAAGTAAAATGCATCTATTCATTTTTATAAATTGATAGGTGCATTTTTATTAGTTGTAAGCTTTATAATTTATTTAGATAAAATTTTAATAAGTTTCTTTTTTGAAGGTATTGATCCTGCAAAAATAACTTCTTCATCAATTACAAGACCAGGTAATGCCATAATTTTATAACTTAAAATGGTTTTCATATCTTGAACTTTTTCAATATTTACATCTAAATTTTCAGATTTAACAACTTCAGTAACTAAATCATAAAGTTTATTACATTTTGAGCATCCTGTTCCTAATATTTTAATATTCATTAAATTCTCCTTTTTCAATACGTTCTATTAAATTTAGAACCTTTTCCTTAATTATATCTCTAGTAATTTCAAATTCACTAATATCTTTTCCTGAAGGATCATCAATACCCCAATCCTCAGTAAATCTATTTGGAACAAAAGGGCAATATACATTGCACCCCATAGTAATCAAAATATCAAGTTCTTCTGGAATATCTGAAAGTAACTTAGGTTTATGACTTTTCATATCTATACCAATTGACTCAATAACTTGAACAGCTTTATCTTTCACTTTTGGATAATTTTCAGTTCCAGCAGAGTAAATTTTGATATTATTATTTTTATTATAATGTTTCATTAATGCTTCAGCCATTTGAGAACGACATGAATTGTGTACACATACAAAAGCAATTTTCATTGTTCCTCCTTTTACAAGATATAATTGAATAAATAACCAACCATTAAAATTGATGTACCAGTAATTGCAACAAAAATTGCAATTAATTTAGGTTTAATAACTTGTTTTAATAAAATCATTTCAGGTAATGATAATGCAACAACACTCATCATAAAAGCAAGTCCGGTACCGACTCCAACACCTTTACTAATTAATGCTTCAATAATTGGAATTACACCTACTGCATTTGAATACATTGGAATTCCAGCAGCAACTGCAACAAAGACAGCAAGTGGATTGTTAGGACCAGCATAATCAGCTAAGAAATTACTTGGAACAAAACCATGTATTAATGCACCAAGAGAAACACCAAATATTACAAATTTCCATACTCTTCCAACTATATCTTTAACTTGACTAATTGAAAAATCAATTCTATCTCTGAAATTTCTTTTAGGAATAAAATTTTCTTGTGCTTGCATTTCATATATATATTCTTCAACTAAATGTTCTAAATGTAATTTTGAAATTAATACTCCTGAAACAATACCAATAAACATACCTGCTAATGTATAAATAACAGCAATTTTTAAACCAAATGTTAAAAATAAAAATCCTATTGCTATTTCATTTACTATAGGTGAAGTTATTAAAAAAGTAAAAGTTACTCCTAATGGTATACCAGACTCTACAAAACCAATAAAGACTGGAACTGTTGAACAAGAACAAAAGGGTGAAACAACCCCTAAACAAGCAGCAATAACATATGCTACTGAGCTATGAAATTTATTTAATGTTTCTTTTACTTTTTCTGCTGGGAAAAAACTTCTTATCATTGATATTAAAAATATCATTACACTTAAAATTATAATAATTTTTAGTGTATCATATAGGAAAAAATGTATACTTCCTGTAATATGTGAACTAGGATCTAGTTTCATTAAATCATAAATTATATAGTCAATTAACTTAATCACAATTGCAACCTCCCGAAATAAATTTATTTTCTTCTATTTTAGAAAAATAAATTTCCAGTTCTTTAAAAGTATCACTATTAATTGAATAATGATGCCATTTTCCAACTTTAGTAATATTTACAAGTTTAGCATCCTCTAGAATTTTCATATGATGTGAGATTGTAGATTGTGTTAAATTAAGTTCTTCTACTATCTTACAAGCACACAAATTATTATTATCTAACATATTGATGATACTAAGTCTTGTATCACTAGCAAGCGCTTTAAATATATTTACTTTGTTCATAATGCTCCTCTCATATCGATACATTGACAACTATCGATATAAGAATAACAAAAAAAATCTATTATGTCAAGATTTACCTTAATAAAATAAATGCATTAGGAACAGGACGTTCATAATCATCTGAAGGTCTATTAAGAAGAGAGGTATCATAGTAAAATGATGATGATCCACCACCATCAAGATTGTAAGCATCAATAATACCAAATTCAAGTAATTTGTTTTGAATAGTTTCTAAAGTAATTCCATTTGAATATCCTGGTTGTCTTCCATCAATTACCATTAAGAATAAATCCTCATTTGCAAATTTTCCTATAATGGTTCTAGGGTGAAATCTATTTCGCCAAAAAATTGGAATTAATTGTTTCTTACTATCTTTTAATAATATCGGGACAAAACTTACTCCTTCATTTATTTTTGTTTTTTCAATATTCGTTTCGTAATTAAGAGGTTCTCCAATTAAATGGCCATTATTATCAATTCCTGATATAAAAAAACCATCTTCATTTACCGGTGTAGAAGAAATTAAATTTCCACTTGAAATTGTTGTACCAACTGTCTGTGTAAAGGGTTTATCATTTAAAGAAGTTTTGAAAAAACCTCCACCATTTATAGCTAAAATAGCATCGTTGTTTTTAGCTATTTTAGAAGTTGGAAGCTTTTCACCTAAAGTATCATTTGCTATTTTTAATTTAAAATATTCGGGATTAATGAGTTTAATTTTTGCCATATATCCTTTATAAGTACCATTTTCAATATTGTAAATTTGTAATTTGTAATTACTTGTATAATTTTCATAAATGGAATTACCTAATTTTAAATTAACTAGATAATCATATGCAATTAAAGTGAATGTTGATTTCTTTTTTACGCTATTAATTGAAGAGCTAATTTCATTTATTAACTCCTCATATTTATCATTATTATTACTT
>JAUCFZ010000160.1 GCA_030377915.1 Clostridiaceae bacterium HSG29 | reverse complement strand
TTATATAATTCTCAATTTCCTCTTTAGATAAATCAACATTATATTTAGTTTTTTCCTCAGCTACTTCAGTTATTCTTATTAATTCCTTAATATTTCTTTTAATTGTTTTTGGAATAATATTATTACGTTCATTATGTTTTTTCTGAATATCTCTTCTTCTATTTGTTTCATCAATAGCTTCATTCATTGCCTTTGTCATTTTATCAGCATATAAAATAACTTCACCATTTGCATTTCTTGAAGCACGACCAATAGTTTGAATTAAAGAACGTTTTGATCTTAAAAATCCTTGTTTATCTGCATCTAAAATTGCAACTAATGAAACTTCAGGTATATCAAGCCCTTCTCTTAAAAGATTTATTCCAATTAAAACATCAAATACGCCCAATCTTAAATTTTGAATTATTTCTACTCTTTGAAGAGTATCAATATCAGAATGTAGGTAATTAACTTTTAATTCCATTTTTAGAAAATATTCAGTTAAATCTTCAGCCATCTTTTTAGTTAATGTTGTAATTAAAACTCTTTCATTTTTTTCTATTCTTTTTAAAATCTCAGTATATAAATCATCAACTTGCCCTTTAATTGGTCTAATATAAATTTCAGGATCAATAAGCCCAGTTGGTCTTATAATTTGCTCTATTACTTTTTCAGAATGCTCTATTTCATAATCTCCTGGTGTTGCTGATACTAAAATAGCTTGATTTACAAGACTTTCAAATTCACTGAAATTAAGAGGTCTATTATCGATAGCAGAAGGCAATCTAAAACCATATTCAACTAAATTTGTTTTTCTAGATTTATCTCCAAAAAACATTCCTCCTATTTGCGGTATAGTTACGTGTGATTCATCTATTACAACTAAGAAATCATCTGGAAAATAATCCATTAAAGTAAATGCCCTACTTCCTGGATCTCTTCCTGCAAGTATTCTTGAATAGTTTTCTATTCCTTGGCAAAATCCAACTTCTCTTAACATTTCTATATCGTAATTTGTTCTTTGTGAAATTCTTTGAGCTTCAATTAATTTATCATTATTTTTAAAATATATTTCTCTTTCTTTTAGTTCAATTTCAATATCATGTATTGCTTTTTCAATTTTTTCTTTACTTGTAGCATAGTGAGAGGTAGGAAATATAGAAATATGTTTTCTATAACCAATAATTTCTCCAGTTAATGCTTTAATCTCAATTATTTTCTCTATTTCATCACCAAATAGTTCAACTCTTATTGATATTTCATCTTGAGCAGCAGGAAATATATCAATAACATCTCCCCTAACTCTAAAAGTTCCACGCTGAAAAGCAATATCATTTCTATCATATTGAATATTTACAAGTTTCTCGATTATTTCTTCTCTACTTTTTATCATTCCTGGTCTTAATGAAAGAACAAGGTTTTTATAATCTATAGGATTTCCTAAACCATAAATACATGATACAGAAGCAACAATAATTACATCCCTTCTTTCATAAAGAGAAGCAGTTGCTGAATGTCTTAATTTATCAATTTCTTCATTAATTGAAGAATCTTTTTCTATAAATGAATCTGTTGCTGCAATATATGCTTCTGGTTGATAATAATCATAATAGCTTACAAAATATTCAACTGCATTATCTGGAAAAAACTCCTTAAATTCATTATATAATTGTGCAGCTAAAGTTTTATTATGCGCTATTACAAGAGTAGATTTTTGAACATTTTCAATTACATTAGCAATAGTAAAAGTTTTTCCTGAACCTGTAACTCCTAAAAGTGTTTGATATTTCTCATCGTTATTTATCCCTTCTGATAATTTTATAATAGCATCTGGTTGATCTCCAGTAGGCAAATATTCTGATACTAGTTTAAATTTATTCATTACAAGCCCCCTTTAATCACAAAATTATATCAAACATATATTCGTTTGTCAAATTCCTGAGTTCAATATTATCAAAAAAAAATCTGAAAATATGAACTGCCTTTTCACACTTTTAGATTCTTTAAATTATTAATATAACACTAAAATTTTGATTTTTTATAATTATAAGGAATACTTGTTCCAACAACAACATCCTCAATTTTTTCAATAATAAGCCAATCATCCATATTACTCTGTTTCTCAAATTCTAGGGGAGATATTTCATTTAGATTATTAAATTCAATTAAACACATACATTTCTTATGCCATCTTTTCTTTTGTTTTTCAGATAAATGTAACTTCTCTTGATTTTTTTTTAGTACATCATTTATTTCGTCTTCTGATAATTTTACATAATTCTGAACATTTTTCACTTCTGCCATAGCAGTTATCTGTTTTGAACCTTTTTCCATTAAATATAATTTTTCACCTTCAAAAACCCTACTATGAGGTATTTTTCTACCTGCAGCTGCTCTAATTATCATTGTTTTTGTACCTTCAATAATTTTTTCTAATTCCTTTTCTTTATTATCACAATATACAACATGTACCATTTATCATCCCTCCTCAATATTACCATCTGATTTTTATTGAATCCGCTGTGAATTTAAATAAGTTATTTCTTTTTCTAATTCAAATCCAAGTTTTTTATAAATCTGTTTTGCAATTATGTTTTTAACCCAATAATCTAAGCCAATTCGTTTTATTGAATTATCTTCAGCAAATTTTAATACTTCGTTAAATAAGTATTTTCCGACACCATTTTCACGTTGATTTTCATTTACAGACACTTGCTGAATGTATATATAATGAGATGATTTACTAAAAGCTGTTTCTTTCTTTTCAATCTCCTCAAACCATATATAACCAACAGGCTCCTTTTCTATAAAACAAACTAGAAAATTATGATTCTTATTATCTATAATTCTCTCAAAATATTTACACACTTCATTATAATTATATTTCTTAAATCTTTCAGGATATAATTCATGATGCAAATTTTGAACCGGTTCATTTAATTCTGCTATTAAATTATAATCATTAACTCTTTCAATTCTCATTATATTCTCCTTATTATTCTATTTCTTTACTATAGGAAAATATTTATTTTCACTACCACAATTTAAACATACATCTCTATGAACACATAACAAATGTCCACAATTATCACATATCCAATTTTCTCTTTCTAATTGAATAAATTCATTCAATCCTATTTCTTTAATTTTTAGAAGATTTTTTATTGATCTTTCTCCATATTTACTAATATATCGTTTGTCAAGATCCTTAATTCTCTTGCATGGAAATTTATCACATTCACTACATAATAAATTTTCATTTCCATTTTTTTCAGGACAAGTTT
>JAUCFZ010000159.1 GCA_030377915.1 Clostridiaceae bacterium HSG29 | reverse complement strand
TTATTTAGATAGTTTATTAAATTGGATTGATACATATAATGCTATGGGTGATCCTAAAAAAAGAGCGAATTTAATTGAAGAATATTTAAAAAACAAATAGACATATGTCGAAAATATGCTATTATGATATAAAGGATGTGATTATATGGTACGACCTAGAAAACTACGAAGGATTGGATATAAACCTGAATTTGATGAGTATACACCATCAAAAGATAGATGCATTGAATTAACTTTTGAAGAACTTGAATCAATTAGATTGATAGATTATGAAAAATTAAATCAACAAGAAGCATCTGAATTAATGAATGTAGGTCGAACTACTTTACAAGCTATTTATAAAGCAGCACGCGAAAAAGTTTCGGTTGCTTTAATAGAAAATATTTCGATAAGTTATTTAGATAATGATTGTTATGAGTTTTATCAAAGACATGGCCATGGCAGAGGAACTGGTAAAGGAAGAATGCAAGGTCAAGGACAAGGAAGAGGAAGAAATAGGAAAAAAGAATAAAATGTTATTGACATATGTCGATAACGTATGTATAATATTTTTAGGTTAGAAATATTAAAAGTATTATATATAAAGGAGAAAGATTATGGCAAATAGAAATGGTCAAGGTCCAGAAGGAAAAGGTTCAATGACAGGTAGAGGAATGGGAAATTGCAGTAACACAGCAACTGAATCAAATGATTCATTTGTTAGAGGGGCTGGAAGAGGAGCAGGACAACCTGGAAGAGGAATGGGACGTACGCAAGGTGCTGGTCAAGGTAGAGGAAGAAATAGAAGATAATAATAGTAACGAGTTTTTGATTAATCATTAGCTCGTTTTTTATTTTTTGAAAATATGCATAAGAAAATGTAAAAATGACCGCTTTATTTTTTCAGAGAGGATGATTTTACATTGAAATATGAAAACTATAAAAAGATATTTGATAAATGTCATTTTTACTGATATTATAGATTTTGAAAGGTTTTTTGGAGGTAAAAATGAGTATTTTAAATGTAAAAAATTTAAGCCATGGATTTGGCGCTAGAGTTATATTTGAAGATGTTTCTTTTAGATTATTACAAGGTGAACATGTAGGATTGATTGGTGCTAATGGCGAAGGTAAATCAACTTTTATGAACATTGTAACGGGCAAATTAATGCCGGATAAAGGAGAAATTGAATGGTCTAAAAGATTTAGAGCAGGATATTTAGATCAGCATACAGTTTTAGAAAAAGGAAAAACTGTTAGAGAAGTATTAAGAGATGCATATAAATATCTTTTTGAATTAGAAGCAGAAATGAATGAAATATTTGATAATATGGCTACTGCAACTGAGGATGAGTTAGAAGCTCAATTGATAGAAGTTGGAGATATACAACATATATTGGATCATAATGATTTTTATATTATAGATATAAAAATTAATGAAATAGCTCGTGGACTTGGTGTTATGGATATCGGTATGGATAATGATGTTTCGGAATTAAGTGGTGGGCAACGAACTAAAGTATTACTATCTAAGTTATTATTAGAAAAACCAGAGATTTTATTATTAGATGAGCCTACTAACTTTTTAGATGAAGTGCATATTGAATGGCTTAAAAGATATCTATTAGAATATGAAAATGCATTTATCTTAATATCTCATGATATACCGTTTTTAAATAGTGTTATAAACTTAGTATATCATATGGGAAATGGAGAATTAAATAGATATGTAGGAGACTATAATAATTTTGAGAAACTACATGAAGCTAAAAAGAAGCAAGTTGAAGCTGCATATAAAAAACAACAGCAGGAAATAACGAATTTGAAAGATTTTGTACAAAGAAATAAAGCTAGAATTGCAACTAGAAATATGGCTATGTCTAGACAGAAAAAATTAGATAAAATGGAAAAGATAGAATTAATTAAAGAGAAACCAAAACCAACTTTTAATTTTAAAAAAGCTAGAACTTCTGGTAAAGAATTATTTGAAACAAAAGATTTAATTATAGGTTATGATGAACCGCTTTCAAGTAAATTAAATATTGCTATGGAAAGAGGACAAAAAATAGCTATTAAAGGTGCTAATGGAATTGGTAAAACAACTTTACTTAGAAGTATTTTAGGTGAAATAAAATCATTAAATGGAAATATAGAATTAGGACAATTTCTTTATATAGGTTATTTTGAGCAGGAATTCGAAGGTGATGGAGATAATACTTGTATTGAAGAAATTTGGTCGGAATTTCCGTCTATGACTCAATATGAAGTACGTGCTACTTTAGCAAAATGTGGATTAACTAAAATGCATATTGAAAGTAAAATAAGAGTTCTATCAGGTGGAGAACAAGCTAAAGTTAGATTATGTAAATTGATTAATAGAGAATCAAATTTCTTAGTTTTAGATGAGCCTACAAATCACCTTGATATAGATGCAAAAGAAGAATTAAAAAGAGCATTAAAAGTTTATTCAGGATCTATTTTAATGATTAGTCATGAACCTGAATTTTATGAAGATATTGCTACTGATATATGGGATGCAAATGAGTGGACTACAAAAATAGTATAAGTAAAAAAAGTTTGAAAACAATTTTAAAAAATCATCTCAAATAAATAAAAGAGGTGATTTCTTGTTTTTTGTTTATATGCTATAATGAAATTATTAATATTAAGAAGATGTTAAAAGGAGAATATATGCGATTAATTGCTGTTGGCTGTGGTGGTTTTATTGGGGCGTCATTAAGATATTTAATTTCTGGATGGGGTTTAAAATTATTTGGAGGAGCTTTTCCATATGGAACTTTATTAGTAAATATATTAGGTGGATTTTTAATCGGTTTTATAATGAAAGGTAGCATGGGAACATTTACAATTACACCTACAATGAGAATATTTTTAACTACTGGTTTAATGGGAGGACTTACAACGTTTTCAACTTTTAGTTATGAGACAATTGGAATGTTAGAAGAAAGCAATTATTTACTTGGGAGTTTAAATGTTTTTTTAAATTTATCTTTTAGTTTGATTGGTGTTTATTTAGGTAAAATGATGATTGATATTATTTAGGGGGAGAGTATGAAAGATATTTCGAATGGAAAACTTTTAAAAATTTTTATAAGTGAGTCTGATAAATTTCATCATAAATCGTTACATAGTGTTATACTAAAAAAAATAAAAGAAAGTAATTTAGCGGCAGCTGTTGTGTTTAAAGGTATAGAAGGATATGAATTTGACAATGAAATTAGTAATTCAAAAATTTTAAGATTATCTGATAATTTACCGGTACTTAT
>JAUCFZ010000158.1:2435-3335 GCA_030377915.1 Clostridiaceae bacterium HSG29 | reverse complement strand
GACTATAAAGGCGTAAGATTATTTATTCCTGCATCTTTAATAAGTACAAGATTTATTGAAGATTTAAAAATTTATGTTGGCAATGAATTAGAAATTAAAATTGAAGAATTAGATTTCAAAAACAATAGAATTATTGGTTCAAGAAAATCAATTGAAAAAGAAGAAATGGCAGCTAAAAGAAAAGAAGTTCTTGCTAAATTAGCAGTTGGACAAGTTGTTGAAGGAACAGTTACTAGATTAGCTAAATTTGGTGCTTTTGTAGACTTAGGTGGAATTGATGGTTTAATTCATATTTCTCAAATGTCTTATAAAAGAATTAATGATCCAAGTGAAGTTTTAAAAGAAGGCCAAAAAGTTGAAGTTGAAGTTTTAAAAGTTGATGAAAAAGAAGGAAGAATTTCATTAAAACTTGAGAACTTTAATGATAATCCTTGGTTAAAAATCAATGAGAAAATTCAAGAAGGTCAAATTATAGAGGGAACTGTTAGAAGAGTAACTGATTTTGGTGCTTTTGTTGAAATTGCAGAAGGTCTTGAAGGTCTTGTTCATATTTCTCAAATGTCAGAAGATCATATTGATTCTGTTGCAGAATTAGTAGAAGTTGGACAAAAAGTTACTGTAAAAGTATTAGAAATTAAAAAAGACCAGGAAAGAATTGGTTTAAGCATGAAAGATACAGTTGAAGAAATTGCATTTGAAATGGAAGACGATGAAGAAGAGCTTACTTTAGGCGATATCTTCAAAGATAAATTTGCAAATTTAGATTTAAAATAATAACTACTAGCCTTAGGGCTAGTTTTTTTTTGAAAATTTTTACAGAATCATGAATATTTAGTTTTTCATTGGGTATTAGATTTTTATCACAATATATTATTGGAGGTTGTTATGAAAACTATTGTT
>JAUCFZ010000158.1:0-2425 GCA_030377915.1 Clostridiaceae bacterium HSG29 | reverse complement strand
ATTAAGAGTTGATGTTAAAGATTTGAAAAATTGTTGTTCATTAGATAATTTAGATTTTGAAACTACAGAGAGCTTAGAAAATTTTGATGATATTATCGAACAAAAAAGAGCTAAGGAAGCGTTGAAGGTTGGGCTGGAGATAAAAAGGAAAGGATTTAATATATACGTTGCCGGTCAATGGGGTACAGGTAGAACAACATTTGTAAAAAAATTTGCTAAAAAAATTGCTGAGAATGAAGCAATTCCTAATGACTATATATATGCAAATAATTTTATTGACTCGCATAATACGGTTGCAATTAGTGTAGAAGCAGGTCGAGCAAAACTTTTGATTGATAAAGTTTATCAGACAATTTCATTTTTAAGAAAAGAGATTGAGAACAGGTTTATTAGTAAGGAATATGAAAATTCAAAAAAACAAATCTTTTTTAGACATAAAAAAGATAGTGATGAAGTAATTGAAGAATTAAATGAAATAGGAAAAATTTATGATTTTGAATTTAAACAATCTGAAAAAGGAATAATAAGTTTACCACTTTTAAATGGTGAGCCTATGAGTGAGGATGAATATAATAATTTAAGTGATGAGCAATATGATGAAATGAAGGATAATTCTGAAAAACTTCAAATAGAAACTGCTGATTTATTTAATAGGATTAGAGAAATTGAAAAAGATTATAGAGATAAAATTATGGAATTAAATAAAAGAATTGGTAGAGAAATAGTTAGTTATTATCTTATAGAAATGAAAAATGAATATAAAAACAATGAATCTGTATTAAATTATCTTAAATTATTGGAAGATGATGTTGTAAATCATATTAAAGAATTTATCAATTTTGATACTGAAAACGAAGAAAATGCAGCTGTACTTTTCAAACCTAAAAATAAAGAAAGATTTTTTGAAAGATATAAATTAAATTATTTAGTGGATAATTCGGAATTGAATTCTGCTCCAGTAATATTTGAAAGTAACCCAACTTATCAAAATTTAATGGGAAGTATTGAATATACTGTTGAAATGGGAGTAAGAAAAACAGACTTTAGACATATCAAATGTGGAACTTTGCATAGAGCAAATGGCGGTTATTTAATTGTTCTTGCGAAGGATATTTTAACAAATTCTTTTGCATGGAAAGGTTTAAAAAGAGCTCTTCTTGATGAGAAGATATCAATTGAAAGCATGGATCAATCTTATTCAGTTTTTTCAGCATCTACAATTACGCCAGAGCCTATACCATTAAATGTTAAATTAATCATTATTGGAACACCAAGAATCTACAATATTTTAGCAGCTTATGATGAGGAATTTGCAAAATTATTTAAAATTAGAGCTGATTTTGATACTGAAAATATAAGAAATGATATAAATATATATAAAATGGCTAAATTCATTTCATCATATTGTAAAGATAATAATCTTCGTCATTTAGATAAATATGCAGTTGAGGAAATTATTGATTATAGTTCAAGGTTGGTTGCTAATAAAAATAAACTTTCAGCTAGATTAAAAACAGTTTCAGATATTCTTGTTGAAGCTGACAATTTTGCATCAAACGAGGGTATGTATTTTATTAATAGAATACATATTAAAAATACTTTAGAAAGAAGAGAACGAAGGGATAATAGATATGAAGAAGCAATTTTAGAATACTTTGAAGATGGGACTTATCTTTTAGATGTAGAAGGAGAAAAAATTGGAGAAATAAATGGTTTGGCAGTAATTAGTACAGGACAACATAGCTTTGGTAAACCTAATAGGATTACTGTATCTACTTATAAAGGAAAAGCAGGAATTATAAATATTGAAAGAGAAGTTAAAACTTCTGGAAGTGTACATGACAAAGGTGTTTTGATATTATCAGGATATTTAGGTTATAAATTTGCTCAAGATAGGCCTTTAGCATTTACTGCTAGTATTGTTTTTGAACAATTATATGGAGGGATTGATGGAGATAGTGCTTCAAGTACTGAACTTTATGCTATTTTATCAAGTTTATCGGAAAGACCAATTAATCAATCTATTGCTGTTACAGGATCGGTTAATCAACGTGGTGAAATTCAACCTATTGGTGGAATAAACGAAAAAATTGAAGGTTTTTATAAAATTTGTAAATTAAAAGGACTTAATGGAAATCAAGGTGTTATGATGCCAATACAAAATGTTAAAAACCTTGTTCTTAAAGACGAAGTTATTGAAGCGATAAAAAATAATCAGTTTGCAATTTATGCAATTAGTCATATTGATGAAGGTATAGAAATTTTAACTGGAGTTAAGGCGGGCAAAAAAGATGAAAACGGGAATTTTCCTGAAGGAAGTATTAATTATTTAGTTAATGAAAGATTAATAACACTTGGAGAATTTGATAAGAACGAAGAGGAAAAAGAAAATTAAAAAAGAAAGCCTTGTTTTAGGATGTTTAAA
>JAUCFZ010000157.1 GCA_030377915.1 Clostridiaceae bacterium HSG29 | reverse complement strand
ATATTAATATGTGAATATTTTGGAGGGAAAAATGATTAAAAGAAAAAGTGTGCAAGCAATATTTGCAATTTCGTTTTACTTAATTGCAAGTTATTTTCAAATTTCTTTATTGTATATAATTTTATTTGGATCAGTACTTGGAATAATATTTGGAAAAGTTTTTTGTAGATGGATGTGTCCTATTGGATATGTTATGGAATTAATGATGAAATTTAGTAAGAGCGATGAAAAAACGTCATTATATCAATATCATAAACTAGGTTGTCCAATTGCTTGGATTAGTGGATATTTAAATAAAATGAGTTTTTTCAAAATTAAAATTGATCAAGATAAATGTATTGATTGCGGAAAATGTGATAGTGCATGTTATATTACAAATTTTAATAAAGATGCAAGTTTATTTAAGAAAGGCAAGATAGATCCTGCAGCAAGTTATAAATGTTCTAGATGTATGGATTGCATAACGGTATGTCCGGTAGATGCTCTTTCTTATACAAGTAAATAATTAAAAGTAGAAAAATATAATAAGTATTTTTCTGCTTTTTTTTTACTATAAAAAAAATTATAATATGTTTGACACTCAATATTTTTAGGAGTAAACTTAACAAGTTGAATTTTAAAAGGAGAGTGAAAATGGAAGAAAATCATGTAATTATAGCCGTATCAATTTTTATAGCTACTTATGGAATTATTATTTCTGAAAAGATCCATAGAACTTCAGTTGCTATGTTTGGAGCGGTTATTATGTTAATGTTTCATGTGTTAAACCAAGAAGCAGCAATTGATCATATTGATTTTAATACTATTGGATTATTAATTGGAATGATGATAATTGTGGGTATTACTAGAAGAACTGGTGTATTTGAATATATGGCAATTAAATCTGCAAAAATTGCTAAAGGAGATCCATGGAAAATAATAGTATTATTTTCAATAATTACAGCGGTAGCGTCAGCACTACTTGATAATGTTACTACAATTTTATTAATTGTTCCTGTAACACTTGTAATTACTGATACATTAGAAATGAATCCTATTGCATTTTTAATTCCTGAAGTATTGGTTGCCAACATAGGTGGAACTGCTACTTTAATTGGAGATCCGCCTAATATTATGATTGGAAGTGCTGCAAAATTAGGATTTATGGATTTTATCGTTAATTTATTACCTGTAGTTGTGATTATATTTATAGTAACTATGTTTATTTTAAAAATTCTCTATAAAGATAGTTTATCAACAACTGAGGAAGCAAAATTAAAAATTTTAAGTATGAATGAAAAAATTGCAATTAAAAATGAGTTACTATTGAAAAAAAGCCTTAGTGTATTATTTATCACTATTTTAGGCTTTGCATTTCATGAATCATTTGGTTTTGAATCTGCAACTGTTGCATTAACCGGTGCTGCAATTCTTTTATTGATAAGTAAAGTTGAGCCTGAAGAAATATTTGTTGAAATTGAGTGGACAACAATTTTCTTTTTTATGGCATTGTTTATTCTAGTAGGTTCATTAGAAGAAGTTGGAGTGATTGAAACTTTAGCAGAAAAAATGGTAGATCTTACTAAAGGAAATTTATTTGTAACAGCAATGTTAATATTGTGGGTATCTGCAATTGCATCGGCATTTCTTGATAATATTCCTTTTGTTGCAACTATGATTCCACTTGTAAAAGGTATTGGAGCTATGTCAACTATGAGTATTATGCCTTTATGGTGGGCTTTGGCGCTAGGAGCTTGTTTAGGCGGAAATGGTTCAATTGTTGGAGCAACAGCAAATGTAGTAGTTAGTGGAATGCTTGAAAAACATGGTAATAGAATAAGTTTTATTGATTATTTAAAAATTGGATTTCCAATGATGATAGTTAGTGTTGCTATTGCAAGTGTTTATTTAATAGTGTTTTATTTATAGAGAGGGGATAATTAATGAGAAAGTATGTAAATGCGGAAGCAATGCAACATGCAATGAAATTACTTCAGTTAGGTGCTAAAGTGCAACAGTTTAATGGAAAAATGTGTTATGTTGAGTTTGAGATTGATGGTCATAAGCTTGAGTATGCATATAATATAAATGGTAAAAATCAGTATTTTCTTGAAAGAATTAAACCATATCCATTACCATTAAAAGCATTTGAATCTGAAAAAGATGTTGTTGAAATTATAAAGATTGATATGGAACAATATAAAAACGCAATAAAAAGCAAAAATATTGATCAATTTATTGAAATTAGTAGTGAAATGAATATTGTATTAAGAAAATTTGAGGATTTATTTTTATATTATAACATTTCAAAGGAAAAAGCAGATAAGATGAAAGAACATATTTTTAAAGTTGAAGAAATTATTGATGAAATTCAGAAAGACTCTAAAAGAGTTAATTTCTTAAAAGAACCAGATAATTTAAAAACAGATATATAACAAAAAGCCGGATATCAAATATCCGGTTTTTCTATATTCAGTTATTTATTTTCACTACAGTTTTTACAAATTCCTTTAATGTAAGTATGATATTCATTTAAAGAAAATCCGTTAAGTTCCTTGATTGAAATATCAGCTAAATCATATTTAAAATCATAGATTTTATTGCATTTAATGCATTTAAAGTGACCGTGATTTGACGTTAAAGAGTCATAACGTATTTCATTTTCCTCAATTAATATTTGAATTATAATATTGTGTTTAAGAAATAAATCCATCGTATTATATACAGTTGTTTTAGATAAAGTTATCAATTCATCAATTAGTGCGAGGTAAATTTCATCCGCTGTAGGATGTGATTTATAATTATTTAAGTATTCAAAAATTTTAATTCTAGGTAATGATGGTTTGATACCATTATTATTCAGATATTCTTTAATTTCAGGGATAGACATGATTTTCATAATATTCTCTCTTTCAATTTCGTTATGTTTAATCATTCATTAAATGTAATGATTACAAAATAATTATAATTCAAAAATGCAAATCAGTCAATAAAATTACTACGATTTAACTATAAATTTAGTATTACATTCTTTACATGTTACTTTAATTTTTCCTTTATTTTTAGGAATCCTCATTCTCTTTGAACATGTAGGGCATTTAATGATTTTATAATCTATTAAATTTACTATTTTATCTTTATTAAATCCTACTATTACTTCATTTTCTATTAAAAATGTTGGTACTCCACGAGCACCTAAATTAACAAGTTCCTTTTGATAAGTTTGGTTAATGCTTACATTTTTTTCTGTAAACTTATATCCTTCAGTTTTCAAAAAGTTCGTTGCTGTATGACAATGTGGTCAAGTTGAAGATGTATAAATTATTATATTTTTCATAAACTCTCCTTTCTAGTAAGTTGA
>JAUCFZ010000156.1 GCA_030377915.1 Clostridiaceae bacterium HSG29 | reverse complement strand
ATAATTTTGAAAAAAATGTAGAAAAATGTTTAAGCCTTTATATGTCGGGTAAATAAAGAATGTGAAGTTGATAACTTATTTAATTTAAGTTTAAAGTTTTTTAAGTAATGTATTTTAGTAATGCAGTAAAGGTAGAAGATTTTAGTTTTAATTTAAGTGTAATAAAAGAAAGTTGTTAGTTTGCAAAATATGGTTTTAATTTGTAGAATCTGATTGATAAGTTATTTGTTTAGGAATTTTCTTCAAAAATGGATGTTATCAACTTCACACAAAAAAAAGACTTTTGAAGTCTTTTTTTTCATTAAAAAATGTTTAAAAGATAAGATGGTGGGTAACTATATGGTGTGGAGTTGGTGACTTGTTTAATTTAAGTTTAAAGTTTTTAGATATTGGTTTACGTTGGTAGAAACAAGTTAGAAGATTTTAGTTTTAATTTAAGTGAAAGTTTAGGAAGTTGTTAGTTTACTGAAAGTATCGATTTTTAATTCGAAAGAGTTATTTGGAAGTCAAGTAGTGAGTAAGAATTTCAAGAGCGGATGTTATCAACTCCACGTTTAATATAAAACCTTCTGTGATATGGGAAGGTTTTTTTGTTGTTTAAAAAGTTGAAAAGAACTTAATAAAATAGTATTATCTAATTGAGGAGATGATAAAATGAGAAATAAATCAAGAAAATTTTTAGAGGAGTTATTAATGACATATGCCCCATCTGGAAGTGAAGAGAATTTTCAAAATAAATGGATAAATTATGTTAAAGAATATGCGGATGAGATAAGGACTGATCTTTCAGGAAATGTAATGGGAATACTTAATAAAAATTCTGAATTTAAAGTTTTATTAGCAGGACATGCTGATGAAATATGTTTTATAGTAAATTATATTGATGATAATGGATATATATATGTGCAAAAATCAGGCGGTATTAATCCAAAACTTGCTCTAGGAAAAAGAGTAAAAGTATTAGGGCAAAAAGAAATTCCAGGAGCTGTTGGTGTAATAGCTCAGCATCAAGGTGGGCCTAAAAGTGAACTTAAAGTCAGTGATATATTTATTGATGTAGGAGCTAAATCAAAAGAAGAACTTTCAGGAATAGTAAATGTTGGGGATTTTGTAGTTTATGATGTTGGATTTCAAAATTTATTAAATAACAATATTGTTGCAAGAGGGCTTGATAATAAAACAGGTTCTTTTATTGTTGCAGAAGTAATTAGAAAATTAAAAGATGAAGATATTGATGTTGGAGTTTATTCTGTTTCTACAGTAAGCGAGGAAACAATTAAAAATGGAGCATATTTTGCTGCAAGCCAAATAAAACCGGATATTGCAATAGCAGTAGATGTAACATTTGCAACTGATTATCCAGGTATGAATAAATGCGAACATGGTGATGTGAAAATTGGAAATGGTCCTGTTATATCTATGGGTTCTCCTATTAACAAAGTTGTTAATAAGATTTTTATTGATACTGCTAAAGAAGAGAATATTAATCTTCAATATGAATTGACACCTGCTAAAACAGGAACAGATGCAGATCAATTAAGAATTACTGGCAAAGGAGTAGCTACAGCATTAATGTCTCTACCACTTCGATATATGCATTCACCATCAGAAATTGTTAATTTAGATGATATTGAAAAAGAAATTGAATTACTTGTAAAATCAATTAAAAATATAAAAAAAAATATTAATTTAAAACCAATCGGTAATAAAAATGAAAATTAAAGTTTTACTAGAAAATGACAATGTTTTAAACGAACATGGATTGTCTTTATATATTGAAAAAGGGAAAGAAAAAATATTATTTGATACAGGACAGTCTGATTTGTTTTATAAAAATGGAATAATGATGAATGTAGATTTTGATAAAATTGAAATAGTAGTTTTAAGTCATGGACATTATGATCATGGGAATGGTCTTAAGTATTTAGCGAATAAGACTTTAATATGCCATCCTGATGCTTTTTTAAGAAGATATGCTACAAATGATAGATATGTAGGTTTAAATCAATCAAGAGAAGAAATTGAAATGAAATTCAATTTAATCGAATCAAAAAAACCTTATTATATTACTGATGATATTTGCTTTTTAGGTGAAATTAAAGGAAGAGCTACAAAGTATTATTTGAAAGATGGTTCGACTGATTATATATATGATGATTCGGCTATAGCAATAAATACTGAAAAAGGTGTTGTAGTAATAACTGGCTGTTCTCATTCTGGAATTGAAAATATTATTGAATATGCTAAAAAAGTTATGGAAAATGACAAAGTATATGCTGTAATCGGAGGTTTTCATTTAAAAGAAATTAATGAAAATACCAAAAAACTTATTAGTATATTTAAAGATATTGAAAATATTTATACAGGCCATTGTACTCAAAAACATGTAATTGATTATTTTAATGAAAATAACCTTAATGTAAAAAAACTTAAATCATTTATGGAAATTGATTTGTAAAGGATAGATATGAAAAAAAGAATAGTAAATAATGTAGAGTATTTAACATTTAAGAACTTTAATAAACACAGATTCTTAAAACACGGGTTTTCAACGAGACACGGTGGTGTAAGCGAAGGATATTTTTCAAGTATGAATTTAAGACTTGAAAGTAGTGATTCAAAAGAAAATGTTAAAAGAAATTTTGAAATATTTTTAGATATATTTGATTTAAAAAGAGATAATGCAATGTTTTCTGATCAAGTTCATGATAATAAAATTTTGGTGGTTACAAATAAAAATGAAATAAATTGTAGTGATTTTGATGGATTGATTACTGATTTATCAGATTTTGGACTTATAACTTTTCATGCGGATTGTGTACCAGTGTTTTTTGCAGATGTTAAAAAGAAAGTGATTGGAGTTGCACATTCGGGATGGAAAGGGACAAGTTTAAATATTTCTTTTGAAATGATAAGTAAATTTAAAAATGTTTATAATTCGGAGTTAAAAGACATAATAGTTGGAATAGGGCCTTCAATAGGTGGATGTTGCTATGAAGTTGGTAAAGAAGTATATGATGAGTTTATTTTAAAAAGTGATTTATATAATGAATTTTTTGAAAAAAAGAATGAAAAATATATGTTTGATTTAAAAAGAACAATTGAATTTGATTTAATTAGAGCAGGGATAAAAAAAGAAAATATCGAAATAAGTAATTACTGTACAAAATGTGATAGTGATTTGTTTTTTTCTCATAGAGCGCATGGACTTAAAAGAGGTTCGATGGTAGCTTTAATAGTAAAACAGTAAAAGGGTAGAATTATCTACCCTTTTGCTATTTATAATCAACAAATCTTGAATTTAATTTTAAATAGAATAATAGACTTAAAATAAGACAAATTGTAATTGT
>JAUCFZ010000155.1 GCA_030377915.1 Clostridiaceae bacterium HSG29 | reverse complement strand
ATGCTAGGATTAAGAGATAAAAATCAATATGGCACATTCACACTTGATGAACTTAATAAAAAAATATCAAATCATTTTAAGGATATTGAGTTTGATTTTTTTCAGTCAAATCACGAAGGTGAAATAATTGATAAATTACAGACTTTTAATAAATATGATGGTATAATAATCAATCCTGGTGCATTTACTCATTATAGCTATGCAATCAGAGACGCAATTGAATCAATAGCTATAGAAGTAATAGAAGTCCATATTTCAGGTGTAGATTCAAGAGAAGAATTTAGAAGAAAATCTGTTACTGCTCCAGTGTGTACTGGAAAAATTTCAGGTTTCAAAGAATATAGTTATATTTTAGGAATTGAATATTTAATTAGAGATTTATAGGAGGAAAATAATGGTAAGAGCAGGAGATTTTAGAAATGGAGTAACATTTGTAATAGATGGGGAACCATGTGTTGTAATTGATTTTCAGCATGTTAAACCTGGAAAAGGTGCTGCATTTGTTAGAACAAAATATAAGAGTTTATTATCAGGTGCTACACGTGAAAAAGCGTTTAATCCATCTGAGAAATTCCCAAAAGCACAAATTGATACTACTGAGATGCAATTTTTATACAAAGATGGAGATATTTACTACTTTATGGATATGGAAACATTTGATCAAATTCCAGTAATGCTTGAAGTAATAGATTCTGCTGTTGATTATTTAAAAGAATCTGAAATGGCTACATTAAGATTTTATTCTGGAAATTGTATTGGTATAGAAGTTCCAATTTTTGTTGAATTAGAAGTAGTATATGCTGAACCTGGAATTAAAGGCGATACAGCTTCAAATGTTACAAAATTATGTAGAACTGAAACTGGTGCAGAATTCCAAGTTCCTTTATTTGTAAAAGAAGGAGATAGAATAAAGGTAGACACTCGAACTAGCGAATATGTAACTAGAGTTTAGGAGGATATAATGGCTGAAAATAACCAAATAAATAAATTTGATAATGGTGATGTTAATATTTCAAATGAAGTAATAGAAATAATAACAACTATTGCAGTAAAAGAAATAGAAGGCGTAAGTGGTCTTTATGGAAATTTCTCTGATAATATCGGTGAATTTTTCAAGAAAAACAGTTATAAAAAAGGTGTAAAAGTCCAGGTTGAAAATGATAAAGTTATTATTGATTTGGATGTTATTGTTGATTTTGGCGTAAAAATACCTGATGTTTCTTTTAGTATTCAAGAAGCTGTTAAAAGTGCAATTGAAAATATGACAGATTTAAAAGTAACTGAAGTTAATATTCATGTTGAAGGAATAAAAGAAAAGAAAGAAACTAAATAACAAAAGTTAGGAAGTATTATATGAGTAGAAAACATGCAAGAAAAGAAGCAATGTTTTCATTATATCAAATGGATGTAAATAATAAATTTTATTTTGAAGTTCAAAAAAATTCTTTAAAGGAAAAAGTTACTGACATACATGAACTTCATTATGTTAAAGGCATAATAGAAAATTTTATCAATGAAAGAGAAATTATTGATAATCATATTGTTACGAATTTAAAGAAATGGAACATCAATAGATTACCAAAAGTTGATTTAGCTATTTTAAGATTAGCTATTACAGAGTTTTTTTATGCTGATGATATTCCAATTGAAGTTTCTGTAAATGAAGCTGTAGAAATGGCAAAAGAGTATTCTGATAAAGATTCTGCAAAATTCATTAACGGAGTATTAGGTGGAGTAATCCAAAAAGGAAATCTTATAAATGAATAATGATTTGTTTTTAGGCGTTGATACAAGTTGTTATACAACGTCGCTTTCGATAGTTGATTCAAAAGGAAATATTATTTTGAATAAGCGAAGAATATTAAAAGTAAAAAACGGAAAACAAGGTCTTAGGCAATCTGAGGCCTTTTTTCAGCATGTTAGTAATTTGTCTAACCTTTATACAGAACTTCTGTTAGATGTTGATGTCAGAGATATAAAAGCGATTTCTGTTAGTTCTAAACCTAGAAATCTGGAAGATTCATATATGCCTGTGTTTTTAAGTGGACTTTATTTTGCTAGAAATATTGGAAGGACATTAAATATTCCTATAAAAGAATTTTCACATCAAGAAGGTCATATAATGGCAAGTGTTTCATCAAGTGATTTTAAACTTTATGAAAATAAAAAATTCTATTTATTTCATTTATCTGGAGGAACAACAGAACTTCTTGAATGTGAATATAAAAAAGGTAGATTTGAATCAAAAATAATTGGTGGTACGCTTGATATTTCTGTAGGTAAGCTTATTGATAGAGTTGGCGTAAAAATGGGATTTGCTTTCCCATGTGGTAAAGAGATGGATGAATTATCTAATAGATCTAATACTAAAAAACTTTATCCTATTTCAATAAAAGGTAATTACTTTAATTTATCTGGAATTGAAAGTCATGGTTTTAAAAATATAGGTATATTAAAGAATGAAGATAATGCAAAATCATTAATTATGAGTTTTACGAAAACAATTTATAAAATAATTGAAAATTTGGATGATAAAGATATATTAATTACTGGTGGAGTAAGTGCGAATGAATATTTACGAAATGAACTAAATAATAATTTTTTAAATGTTTATTTTGGATCAGTTGAACTTTCAACAGATAATTCAGTAGGTATTGCTTTACTTGGATTGGAGTAATTATGAAATTAAGAAAATTAAGTGTTACTGAAGTTAATAATTATGCTCAAAAATTATTGTCATATGATCCAATACTTCAGAATTTAAGTATTGAAGGTGAAATATCAAATTTTGTTGCACATTCTAGTGGTCATGCTTATTTTTCATTAAAAGACAATGAATCTAAAATAAATTGTATTATGTTTAAAAGATATTTTGATGAAACTGAAAATAAATTTAAAAATGGCGATAAAGTTGATTGTATTGGCGATGTCTCTATATATGTAAAAGAAGGAAAACTACAACTTTATGTTAAAGAAATGAAGCAAGCTGGACTTGGAGAATTACATATTAAGTTTGAAGAACTAAAAAAGAAATATAAAGAACTTGGTTATTTTGATATTAAAAATAAAAAAGATATTCCTGTTTATCCTAAGAAAATAGCTGTTATTACTTCAAAAGAAGGCGCAGCATTAAGGGATGTTATTTCGGTATTTAATAGAAGAACAACACTTGCAAATTTACTTATATATCCTGTAAGTGTACAAGGAATATATTCAAAGGATGAAATTGTTAAAGCAATTAATTATTTGAATGATAATAATATGGCTGATTTAATTTCATATCTACAGCTAACTGATAATACTCATCAACAATAATTCTTGGAATAACCGCAACAAATATTCGATCATATA
>JAUCFZ010000154.1 GCA_030377915.1 Clostridiaceae bacterium HSG29 | reverse complement strand
TGGGACGAATGTAAAAAACAAGTTCATGGTTATAAAGGTGCGGAATATAAAAGTTTTAAATCATTAAATGAAGCTGAGAATTATTTAAATGGTAAAAAATCAATTAATCAAATTTATGGTGAAAAAAACTAAAAGAATATAGTAAAACTGATATATGGAGACCAAATAAAAATATCATTTCATTTCTTAAAAAACTTGAAAAAACCGATCATAAACTTGCATTAATTACTGGCGAACTTAAAATAGGTTCTAGATATAAACTAGAAAAAATTGATGTTTGGAAATATTTTGAAACAGGAGGCTTTGGAGAGGATAATATCTCAAGATATGGTATTGCTGAAGTCGCATTAAAAAAAGCCACTTCACTATACGGAGATGACTTTGATGAAATATATGTAATTGGAGATACAATTTTAGATATTACTACAGCGCGACATATTAATGCAAAAATAATTTCAATAACTACTGGAGCAAATACTAAAAAGGAACTAGAAAAATACAATCCTGATTTAATTATAAATAACTTTAGTAAAATCAAACGCTTATTCCTTAAAAATTAATGTATCTTGGACAAAAGTAGTAAGCTTTTTCATAAGATCGATATATGCATCGTCAAAAATGCGTATTCCATCACAATCATAAACAACTTTAATGATTGGTCTAGTTGGATTTTCAAAATTATTACTAACAACAAATCCTTTTTCTCCAGTTGTTAATTGGACGTACGTACCGGGAGGAAATGGAGTAATATGATTAATCATAGTTTCAAGCACATCAATATCTAATACATCTGGAACTTGTGAAGAAACAAATTCTAATGCCATATATAATGGCATTTTCTTTTTATAAACTCTATCATTTGTCATAGCATCAAAAACATCAGTAAAAGAAACAATATTAATATATTTTCCGTTTTCAAGAGTGTTTGTTTTAACACCCGTAGGATAACCACTACCATCAAGTCTTTCGTGGTGATATAAAATTATATCTTTCGATAATTGTGATAAACAATCGCTATCTTTAACAAATTCATACCCATAAATTGAATGTTTCTTTATAATTTCAAACTCCTCATCTGTCAATTTCCCAGGTTTATTTAATATTTCATCTGTAATAAGGATTTTTCCAATATCATGTAATAATGCTCCAACTCCAACATTAATAACTATTTCTTTTTCGCATCCAATTCTTAACGCAATTAAAATTGATAATACAGCAACATTTAATGAATGTTCATAAGTATAAAAATCTTTTTCCATTATTTTATTTATATTCATTAATAATTTATCATTACTTTTAATAATATCAAATATTTTAAAAATTACATCTTTAATTTCCGCATAAGCATCATCAGATAAAACACCTTTTCTTTTTGAAAAACTTTCAGTATTTATTGATTCATCAAAATGCTTATACATAATATCAATTGTTTCTAACTTAGTATGAATGTCATACCCGTTTTCAGTGTAAATAAATACAGCAGAAATTCCAGCATTTTTAATGCTGTTAATAATTCGTTCGTTTATTTCAATGCCTTTTTCTAATAATAAATCACCATTCAAAGAATAAATTGATTTCGCCAAGTGCATTCCAGGAACTATATCATTTAAGTATATACTTTTCATATTATCACCAAGATTCTTATATAAAATAAGTTTTAATTTTCTTAGATTTTTATTACCCTTTTTTATTTTTTTGAACCAAATTTTAACTAAAAAATGTTGTATCTATAAAACCCCTTGATTAAATCAAGAGGTCTTAAATTATTTATTCTTCCCAGTTATGATAAATTTTTTGAACGTCGTCATTTTCTTCCATTATTTCAATCATTTTACTCATATTTAAAATATCTTTTTCATCAGTTAATTTCACCATATTTTGCGGAACATATTTTATTTCTGCCATTTCAAACTCAAGACCTTTTTCTTTAATTGCTTTTTTTACATCTGAAAATTCTCCAACAGCTGATGTTATTTCGATATATTCTTCATCTATATCAATATCTTCAGCTCCTGCCTCTAGCGCTTCCATCATTATCTCATCATCATCAATTTCATCACTATTTTTAATAACAATAATTCCCACATGATCAAACATAAATGATACACATCCGTTACCACCCATTTTACCGCCAAATTTATCAAATGCATGTCTAACAGCAGCTACAGCTCTATTTTTATTGTCAGTTAATACTTCAACTAAAACAGCAACACCAGATGGCCCATATCCTTCATACATCAATTCAGAATATTCAACGCCTTCTAATTCTCCAGAACCTTTTTTGATTGCTCTTTCAATATTATCTTTTGGCATATTCATTGCTTTAGCTTCATCAACAATTGAAGCTAATTCATTATTAAATTGTAAATCGCTTCCATTTCTAGCAGCAACAGAAATTTTCTTACTTAATTTTCCAAATATCTTTCCTCTTTTTAAATCCTCTTTCGATTTTTTTCCAGCAATAACCATATGTCTTCCCATATTATTTCTCCTCTCTAAATTTTAAAGGCTGAGCAGGTAATTCTCTTTTATGTTGTGATCTATTAAATAAATTCATAATTATCTTCTCATCTTTTTCAGGTATTTCTTCACCTAAAATATACTTATCAATCATATTATAAGTGGTTCCCATTTCATCTTCATCAGTTTGTCCATCCCATAATCCAGCTGTTGGAGGTCTATCAATGATTTCCTTTGGAACATTTAATACTTTTGCCCATTCATATACTTCAGCTTTTGTAATTTGAGCAATTGGAAGAATATCTACTCCTCCGTCACCATATTTAGTAAAATAACCAGTTAAAAGTTCAGCTGCATTGTCTGTACCTACTACTAAATAATTAAGTGAATTTGCAATTGCATAAATCGTACTCATTCTAAGTCTTGCTTTCAAATTTGCATTTGATAAATTATCATTTACCACATTCATATTTTTAATACTCTCAGATACATTATTATATATGTTTTCATGTTCTTTAGTCAAGTCAACTTCAACAACATCAATTTTTATATTATCAACAAGTTTTAATGCAAATTCTTTGTCAATATTATTTGAACCACATGGCAAAATTACGCCAAGCGAATTATTCGGAAATGCTTTTTTCATTAGTGCAGCACAAACTGCTGAATCAATACCACCAGATAATCCTACAATTAACCCATTTGTTTTTGATTCTGCAACTTTTTCTTGAAGCCATTTAACAGTTAAATCAATTTTATCATTTACCTCTAACACTTCTATCTCCTCTTTTCAAGTTCTACCAATATACAATTAAAAAATACAACATTTATTTTAGCATTTTTAGCTTTCTCAATTAATTCTTCAGTAAATGTTCCAGGTTGAAACCATAAATTCTTAATTCCCAATTTTATTGCATCATTAATAACTTCTTCAGATTTTTCAGGTGA
>JAUCFZ010000153.1 GCA_030377915.1 Clostridiaceae bacterium HSG29 | reverse complement strand
AAAATCCATGTCAATATTAATAGTTTCGCATGATATAGGAACAATAATATCGCATACAGACGATGTAATTTGTGTAAATAAAAAAGTTCATTATCACCATGATAAAGAACTGTCTAATAATGATATTCAAAGTACATACGGTTGCCCAATAGAATTGATTGGTCATGGAATTCCTCATAGAATATTTCCAAACTATATTGAAGGTGAAAAAAATGATTAATTTAATACTAGAATATACTTTCTTGCAAAATGCTGTAATTGGAGCTATTTTAGCTAGCATAATAACAGGTATAATAGGAAGCATAATAGTCGAAAAAAAATTAGTTATGCTAAGTAGTGGTATTGCCCATATCTCTTTCGGCGGAATCGGTCTTGGATATTTAATTAATATTGAACCAATCTATTCAGCATATATTTTTTCGATAATATCTTCAATTGGAATTGTTAAGTTAAATAATTCAGAAAAATCATATTCAGATGTAATAATTGGAATATTTTGGTCACTAGGTATGGCACTTGGAATTTTATTTATATATTTAAATCCTGGGTATCCACCAGATGTTAATTCATATTTATTCGGTGATATACTTACTATTACAAAATCAGACTTAATGACAATTAGTATAACCACTTCAATAACTATAGTATCATTTATTCTTTTTTATAATTATTGGATTGCATATTTCTTTGATAAAGAATTTTTCTCAGTATTAGGGTTTAAAAGAAAAACATTTGATTATGCACTATTTATATTGATAACAATAGCAATCATTTCATTGATTAAACTTGTAGGTATTATTTTAGTAATTGCACTATTAACAATACCGCCATCAATGGCAAAACTATTTACAAAATCATTTAATAGAATAATGTTTCTATCAACTTTCTTTTCATTGATATTTATATTAAGCGGACTTTATTTTTCGTATATGCTTGATATCCCCTCTGGGGCTACAATCATAATAACATCAGCTTTAATCTATTTTATAACTCTTATAATTAAAAAATAGGGAAAATTTCTTCCCTATTTTTTTTTGACATACCTTAAAATGTATGACCTCGTTTTGGAACAATACAAATAAATTTTAACGGTTCTTTTCCAGTATTTTTAAATTGATGAAGTTCATTAGATGGTACATAAGCAATAGACCCTTTCGAAATTTCATTTTCTTTTCCATTTAAAAAAAGTACTCCATTACCCTCTAGCACATAATTTATATGAGGCCAATCATGAATATGTTTTGGAGAATAGCCATTTTCCAAAACTTCAAAAGTTCTAAACACATGATCTTCCCATCCTTCATTAGGTCCTATTAGTGCTTTCATAAACGTATTTTTTACATCTGGATGATTCACTTCTACCTTTTCAATATTTTTTTCATTATTTACCATATTAACCCCTTTCAAAACTTTTTATTAATGCTATTTTATCATATTTTTTTAATTTAAGCTTTTCTTTTATAATTTATGAATTTATGCTATACTTTTCAGAGAAATCGAAAGGAGAATGTATGAATTTTTTAGAAAAGAAAACATTAATATTAAGTGGTGACATTAAAAAAATGATTCTTACATTGTCACTTCCAATTATGTTAAATAACTTAATACAAACCATCTACAATTTAACAGATATATTTTTTATTGGTAAACTTCCAGGAAATAAAATCGCTTCAATTTCATTTGTATGGCCGATTATCTTTTTTATGCTTTCTTTTGGTATTGGAATATCATTTGCAGGAAGCGGGCTAATCTCACAATATATCGGTTCTAATCAAGAAAATAAAGCTAAAAAATTATCAGGTCAAATTATTACTTTTTCAATCTTATTTTCAATTATTTTTGGAATAATTGGTTCTTTTTTCAGTTTTCAAATACTTTCTTTTTTAGGTGCAACAGGAGATTTATTAATTTATGCCGATAAATATCTAAACATAATGTTCCTTGGAATGCCTACCATGTTTATTATGTTTGCATATAATGCTATTAAAAATGGAGAAGGTGATACGCTTAAACCAATGCTAATAACATTAGTGTCTGTTGTTTTAAATATTTTTCTAGATCCAATATTTATGTTCACTTTCAAATTAGGCATAAGCGGAGCTGCAATAGCTACTGTTATTTCCAGAGGAATTTTTGGCACATATGCTCTAATTACACTTTTTTCTGAAAAAAACGAATTAAAGTTAAATATAAGCGACTTAAAAATAGAAAAAGATTTATTAATTAAATTACTTAGAGTTGGATTACCTGCTTCAATAGGTCAATCAACTGCTGCACTTGGTTTTGCAGTTTTAAATATATTTATCGTTTCATTTGGTGAAGAAACATTAACAGCTTTTACTTTAGGAAATAGAGTTTCATCACTAATAATGATGCCTGCAATGGGAATAGGTAGCGCACTTGCACCTATTGTTGGACAAAATATTGGTGCAAATCAAATAGAAAGAGCTAAGAAAAGTATTAAAACAAGTGTATTAATGACAACTGTTTTTCTAGTAATTGGTGGAATAGTAATTCTATATTACTCATCAAGTGTTTTGAATATATTTACTTCTGATAAAGAAATAATTAGGCAAGGCATTCCATATTTGAAATTGATAACAATTTCACTTCCGCTAATGGGCTATTTTCAAATTTTAAATGGAATTTTTCAAGGATCTGGTCATACAAAATCCTCAATGTTTTTAATGACTGGAAGATTATGGATTCTTAGAATTCCAACAATAGTAATTTTAAAACATTTTACTAATCTTGGATATTTCGGAGTATGGTATGCAATGATATTTAGTAATTTAATTACTGTTTTAACAGGTTATATTATATATAAAACTGGCAAATGGCAAACTAAGATAATTAAAGAAAAAAAAGTTTCATTTAAAATTAACGCCAACTAATTTTGCAATATAAACAGACTGCGAAACATCAATTATAATACCTTGAATGTCTTCAGTTCTTGCAAAAAAACCTTCAATTTCACAACTTGATAAATCGATATCTTTCAAAATCACACCTGAAAACTGTGATTTTTTTAAATCAGAAAAAACAAAAGAAACATTATTAAAACTTGCTTCCTGAAAATCAATACCTACTAAAACACAGTCTCTAAATTCAACATTTTTTAATTCTGAAAATCGAAAATATGAAAAATTTCCTTTTGAATTTTCAAAAATAACATTTTTTAAATTTGACTCTGAAAAATTAGTTCCAATAAATTTACAATTTTCAAATTTAACTTGATGGAACAACACACTTCTTAAATCAGAATTTGAAAAATCACAGTCTTTAAAAATAACATTAGATACATCAAAAAATTTTATTAAAAGAATTAATTGAAGATAAGAAAATCAGTAATGTTACACTAGTTAATAATGAAATTAATTATTTAAGTATTAAAGGAACGGTTTTTGAAAACGTAGTTT
>JAUCFZ010000152.1 GCA_030377915.1 Clostridiaceae bacterium HSG29 | reverse complement strand
ATTCATAAAGTTTATAGTAGTAGAAAAGAGAGGTAATATGCAAAATATAATAGTTTTCTTACAAATCATTTCATTCTTTATGATTATTATTTTATTAATAAGTAAAGAGAAAAGAAAAAACTTGAAATTACTCATTCCTTTGTTTTTATTTATGATTGTTTCAGTTTGGTTCTATCATATACCAAGGCATTTAAAAGATTTCAATGATTTAAAATATACTAAAGAGATTTATGGAACTTCTATTGATTTACATAATCTTGACCATGTGAATAGGTATAAGTTATTTGATGAAGATCATGATGAACTGATGATATTAATGAAAGATATAAAATATACACCATCTGAAATAAACTCATATAGTATTGAAGACGATGTAAAAGTATTTCTGTTATGTAATAAGCCTGGAGGAGTTATTTATACCATAGTATTTAATTTAAATGATAGTAAGTCTGCTATAATGAGTTCAAATAGTAAAGGGTTGGATTATTATTTTGACATTAACGATAAGTTAAGAGATTATATTGAAAAAACAAATGATAAGTACTATGATGCGGTATTAGATTACGACCGACAACCTAATATGAAATACACATTTTATGAGGAAGAAGATGGAGACACGATTACATGGAAATATAATTTTGATAAAGATAATGCCTACATTCTTACAGACATATATTTGTACATTGACAAAAAAGGTGGAGGAAGAGGTTGGAGTAGTAAGGTACTTGAGAGAGATGAAGCGGGTTATCACATTGAGTTTTCATTATCTGCTGATTATATTCATGAAAACATAATATCAGGTGGAATGAAACTTCAATTAAGAGGCATGTACAATAATTTGCCATTTCAAAAAGAAATACTTGTTTATTAACAGTTAGATATAAAAAAGAGTTATGAATCGAGTAATGTTTTTAACATTAGGTAAAAAATTAGAGGTTTTAATACCATGAAATTTGAAATTATAAATTATGATTTAGAGAGTAGCCTACAATGATTTTATTTAATTAAGAATTCTAGCGGTGCCAGTTACCAACAAACTAACATATTAGTATAGAAATCATAAAAAAAGAAATTAATAATTATATTTTTATTATATAACGAATTGATATAATTCTAGATTAGTTATAATAATTTGTTTTTAATGGTTTTGGATATATTTGTTAGAAGAATTTGGTGTTGGTAATTTATTGTTAGATACGATTGATAATTGCAAAATTTATATAGTAATCCAATGCTGTAAAAGTAATAGAACCCAATTTTAAAATATATTATATTTATAATTAATTGAAATGTGTTAAATTCACTTTTTAAATTAGAAATTTATATAATTTAATTTGAGTTGATTTTAATAAATAAAGTTTATTGAAATATAAATGATTATGTTAGTTTGTTGGCACCTACCACTGATATATTATAACGATTATATGAGGAGGAATTTTATGGCAAAAAATAATTATTCATACATTTATTTATTGATAGGTTTTGTACTCTTATTCTTTTCTAACGGTCGGTGGGTTTTACCGCTTGGAACATTTATAGCACCAATATTTCTAATACGGTTTCTTAGATTTCATAAGCCTTTAAAAGGGTTTGTATTCCTGATCTTTGCTGGATTCATTTCCAATGTCTTCATTTGGAAAGGACTAATTCCAGTGCCAGATTTTGTTTATTATATTATGTCTTTTATGATGAGTTTATGTACAGCTCTGGCATTTCTCATTGACAGGGTTTATTCACAGCGATTGAAAGGTATTGTTTCAACTCTTGTTCTTCCCTCTGCTTTTGTATTTATAGATTATATTTCAGTTTCAATGAATCCAGGTGGAACATTTGGAGCTTTGGCAACCACACAATCATCTCTGCCTCTATTGCAGCTTCTTTCCATTACCGGTATTTGGGGAATAACATTTTTTATTTTCTGGATAGCTTCTATTATTAATTGGCTTTGGGATAATGCTTTTAATGAACAAACATTACGTAAAGCTATGTGGATGTATGTGGTACCGCTCATTATTATTATTTCTTACGGACAGATTAGTTTAGTCTTGGGGTCTACTGAAAGTACCGTGAAAATTGCTTCTGTCAATATTTCAAAGATGGAAATGCAGCATATTTTCAATGATAAAACGGACTCGGTTAATGAACAGATTAATAGTAATTTTTTGAATAACTGTGAAATTGCCGCCAGGTCTGAAGCGAAAATTGTTTTTGGAAATGAAATAATGCTTAATATGAGTTCAGACAAAGAAGATGCATATATAGAGAAAGTAAAGGCTGTAGCAGTTAGGGAAAATATATACATAGGACTTCCTATGTTGATATATCCGATTGAGAACCCAGGAGCAAGACCAATGAATAAGATTACATGGATTTCACCTCAAGGAAAAGTTTTGTTCACATATTTTAAAGCAAAACCCACTCCTGGTGAAGGTTCATATGGTGATGGTGTGATAAAATATTTTGATTCGCCATACGGGCGTATCAGTTCTGTTATATGCTTCGATATGGATTTTTTAAAATTGATTCAACAGGTAAGTTCAATGAATATAGATATTATGCTTGTCCCTGGAAATGATTGGAAAGAGATTACACCTTATCATACTTATGCAGCTTCTTTCAGGGCTATTGAGCAAGGATTTAATTTGGTTCGATCAGCGTCGCGGGGATTGTCTGCTTCTTTCAATTATAAAGGTCAGGTTTTATCATCGCAGAATTATTTTACTTCAAAAGATACACTTTTTTATTCCGAGGTACCGATGAAAGGTAAACGCACTATCTATGCTGTTATTGGAGATTCGTTTGCGTGGTTGTGCATGTTTTTCTTTATAATAATTAGTGTTATTTTTATTAAACAGAAATTTGAAAAGTAGATTGATGAATTCTAGTGGTACCAGTCACCAATAAACTAATAAATTAGTGCATAAATCATAAAAAAAGAAATAGTAATTATATTTTTATTATATAACGAATTGCTACAATTCTAGATTGAGTTATAATAGTTTGTTTTAATGGATTTAGGAGATATTTGTTAGAAGAATTTGGTGTTGGCATTTCGTTGCTTAGATATGATTGATAATTTCAGAAATTTATATAATTTAATTGAGTAGATTTTAATAAATAAAGTTTATTGAAATATAAATGATTATATTAGTGTTTTGGTGCTTGCCACCGAAATATGCGTATGACATCTTCTTGCATATAATAAAATTAGATGATAAACTACAATAATATTTAAGATAAAAAGTAAAGTAAAAGTGTATAAATAATGTGAGGTTTGCAGGTGAGTAATGAAAGATAAAATTAATCAATTATAAAAAGGATCTGATGCTTCAATAATAAAAGGTAATGCCCTTTTATTAACTACTTGTTGTAAAAACAAATTTAAAGCTGAGCTCATTGTTAAACCCATTTCTTTTAGTAAAACTTCTGCTTTT
>JAUCFZ010000151.1 GCA_030377915.1 Clostridiaceae bacterium HSG29 | reverse complement strand
AAACCTGCTTTTTCTAAAGCCTCTTTGTACTCATCTAATCCTCGTTGAATTGATATTATTGCATTTTTCATATAATAACACCTCCATAAAATACACTCTAAATTTGTTATATCCCTTAGATAATGATACCATAAAAATTAGAGTTATAAAAGTGAAAAATGTGAATATTTTGACAATAACAAAATCAAATTGTTGATAAGTTGTTCATAATGTTGATAACAGAATAAATGTTCACACTATATATAGATTATTTTAATAGTACTCCACAATTATTGGGTATAAATAACAATAAAATGTGCATAACATGTATAATATCTTGGAAAAACTCTGGAAAACTATAAGTTATCAACAGTGGATAAATTTTGAATTATTTAGCATAATTTCTTTTCTAGTATAAACTATTATTATGTGTTATAATGAGCGTGCAAATTAAATAGTATTGTGTTAGGGAAATTAGTGAGAATCTAATACGGTCCCGCCACTGTATGAGGGAGTAATTTCAATATGTGCCACTGGAAACGGGAAGGCTGAAATTATTATGAACTTTAGTCAGGATATCTAACATAATATAGAATTATAGTAAACTCACGAGGATGAGATAATCGATTTATTAGATTACTTGTTATACCCTTCGTGAGAAATTTTGAGAGGGGTTTTTTAATGTTAAAAAGAAGTTTTTTGTTAGTTTTAGTGGTTATATTAGTTTTTAGTTTTGCTGGATGTAATGCTAAAAGTGAGATTAATGAAGAAGAAAAAATTGTTGAAGAAAATCTATATTTAGAGTATGTTGATGGTATGAATAGAGAAGTTATTTTTGAAAATGAACCAATGACAATTGTATCGGTTGCACCAAGTGTAACTGAAACTATTTTTGCTATAGGTGCAGGAGATAAGCTAGTTGGAAGAACAGATTACTGTGATTATCCTTCGCAAGTTTCAGAAATTGAATCTGTAGGCTCTTTAAGAGAAATAAATATCGAGAAGATTGCGGAAATTAATCCGGATGTTGTACTTGCTTCTACTCATTTTAAAAAAGAAGCTCTTGATAAATTAACAGAATTAAATATTAAAGTGGCTGTTATTATTTCACAAGAAAACTTTGAGGGTGTTTATAAAAATATTGAAGATATTGGTAAAATTGTTAATAAAAATGAAGAGGCAAATAATTTAGTTGCAGAGATGAAAAGCAAAGTAAATTATGTTAAAGATAGTATAAAAGATATAGATAAAAAACCGGTTTATTATGTTGTAGGTTTTGGTGAATATGGTGATTTTACTGCTACAGGAGATACTTTTATTAGTGAACTACTAGAAATGGCTGGTGGAGATAATATTGCAAAAGATGCAACTGGTTGGAAGTATTCTATTGAGAAATTAGTTGAACAAGATCCTGAAATTTTAATATGTGAAAATGATGAAAGTACAATGAGTGGAATAATTGAAGCAAATGGATATAAGGATTTAACAGCTGTAAAAAGTGGAAACCTATTTGGAGTTGATAAAAATATGATATCTAGAATGGGACCTAGATTGGCTGATGCATTAGTACAAGTAGCAAAAGTAATTAATCCAGAGGAAATTAAGTAAAGAAAGAATGGTGTAATATGAAAAATAATAATAAAAATAAAATTGCAGTAATTTATTTTATTATTTTATTAGTAGTAATAGTTTTTGCTTCTACAATAGGTGTTGCAGATATAAAATTTATGGATTCATTAAAAATAATTTCATCTAAAATACCTGTTATTAGATCTTTTTCAGATATTACATCAATTAAGGAAACTTCTAAAACAATACTTTTAAATATTAGGTTACCTAGAATAATTTTATCTGTTTTAATTGGAATAGCACTTTCTACATCGGGTGTTGTTTTTCAGGCGGTTTTTAAAAATCCTATGGCAGATCCATATATTCTTGGTATTTCTGCAGGAGCAGCATTTGGAGCTACTGTTGTAATAATTTTAGGAATAAGTTTTTCTTTTTTTGGACTTTCAGCTATTTCAATTGGTGCATTTATTGGAGCGATTATAACAACTGCATTAGTATATGGTATTGCTAGTATGAATAGTAGAGCGCCTGTGGTTACTTTGTTACTTTCAGGTATTGCTATTAGTTTTTTCCTTTCTGCAATTATAAATTTACTAATGACTTTTAATCATGATCAAGTGGAAAAAATTGTTTTTTGGACAATGGGAAGTGTTTCAGCTGCAAGTTGGTTTAGTGTAAAAATTACTATTTTACCAGTAGTTATTGGAGTATCAATTTTTATGATGTATTCAAAAGAGTTAAATGTAATTTTAATGGGTGAAGAAACAGCACAAAATTTAGGGATTAATGTTGAAATGTTAAAGAAAATTTTACTTTTAACAGCTTCAATTGTTTCAGCTTCTGTGGTTGCAGTTAGTGGTATAATTGGATTTGTTGGATTGATAGTACCTCATGCAGTGAGAATTATTGTTGGGCCTGATCATAGAAAATTATTTCCTTTTACTATTATAACTGGGGCATTATTTATGATTATTGCAGATACAATTTCAAGAGTTGCACTAAATCCAAGCGAATTGCCAATTGGTGTAATAACATCTTTAATTGGCGCACCATATTTTATATTTTTATTAATAAGAAATAAGAAAGTAATAGGTTAGGAGTAGTTATGGGAAAGATTAAAGTTGAAAATTTAAGTCATTCTTATGGTCGTGAAAAAGTTTTAAATAATATTAGTGTTAATATTGAGAATGATCATTTTATAACTGTGGTAGGACCAAATGGTTCAGGAAAAACAACATTTATAAAGAAACTACTAAGGAATTTTAGACTAACTAAGAAAACTATATTTCTTGATAATAAAGATGTGATAGAATATAAATCAAGAGAATTTGCAAAGAAAATTGCTGCAGTTCAACAAAACACTAATATAAATTATGATTTTTCAGTTGAAGATATAGTATTAATGGGAAGAACACCATATATTGAAAGATTTAAAAGTGAAACTCATAAGGATTATTGTATTGTAGAAAGAGTACTTAAAGAAACAGATTTATTTGAACTAAAAGATAGAAGTTTCTTAGAACTTAGTGGTGGAGAAAAGCAAAGAGTAATAATTGCAAGAGCTTTAGCCCAAGAACCAGAAGTATTAATATTAGATGAACCAATTAATCATCTAGATATTAAACATAAAGTAAAAATAATGAAACTTATTAAAGAATTAAGTGTTAAAAAAGGAATTGTTGTAATAACAATACTTCATGATTTAAATTTTTCACTTAAATATAGTGATTATTGTATTTTATTAAAAAATGGAGAAATATATGATGATGGACATCCAAATGATGTTTTAACTCAAAAAAATATTAGCGATGTATATGATGTAGCTATTGAAGTTTTAGATTATAATAAAAATGAAAAATTAATTGTTTTACCTATAAATTAATGATCTTAAAATAA
>JAUCFZ010000150.1 GCA_030377915.1 Clostridiaceae bacterium HSG29 | reverse complement strand
ATGTAATTGAATAAATTATCTGCCTTCTGAATTTTCTGTTTTTAGTTGGTTATTTTGTGATGCAAAATTTTATATGTTTTTTAGCTTTTTATCTAATTTTTTATCTTGACATATTACCGGATTGCTTATTCGCTTTAAATAATTTTATATATAATTAAAGAAACTATAAATAAACATAAAAATCCAACAATCATATTTCCCAATTTTTTTGAATACCCTTTTGGTGTTATTGCTCCCATTTTATCTAATTCTTTAATTATTGGATGCAATCTCCAAAAATATGTTGCAATTGATACTATCATAACACAAATCGAATAAAATTTTATTGTTTCATCACCAATTAATAAAATTACAACAAGTAAGGAAATAAAAATAAGCTTTGAACCTGCAACCCAATTAACCATATATTTTGTAAATAAAAACATCTCTGCGTCTTTCTTTGAATCATTCCATGAATTGAATACAGCAACTCCATTACCTTTTTTTGTATCAGGATTAAAATACAAAACAATCACATTTAATAACTCTAAAACAATGAAGATAGATATTGCTATTGAAAGTATACTCATTATAAAACCTCCTAAATAATTTTATAAAGCTAAATAAGCCGTTTTAAGTTGTTCCATAAATGATTCAACGTTTTGTCGTGTTGTTGCTAAATTAACACGCATAAATCCATTACCGGCAGCTCCAAATATATCACCCGAATTAAGGGCTACTTTTACATTATTAATAAAAAATTTCTGTAAATCATCTTGAGACATGCCAAGCTTACGACAATCTAGCCACATTAAGTATGTCCCTTCCATTTTGAATGCTTTAAGTTTTGGCATATGTGCGTCTAATTGAGTGTTTATAAAATCAATATTTGTTTGTATATAAGTCAGTTGATCCTCTAACCACGTTTCGCCTTCTTCATAACATGCTGTGAAAGCTTCAATTCCAAAAACAGTACTGTGATGGAAACCAATACGATCTTTGAATTCAAGTACCTGTTTTCGTAAATTATCATTAGGTATAACAAGTACAGAAGTCGCAAGTCCAGCAACATTAAATGTTTTACTTGGTGCAAATGCGCTAATCGTACGTTGTGCTAATGCATCGTTTAATGCCATAACCGGTATGTGCTTATGACCATGTAAAATTAAGTCTGAATGTATTTCATCTGAAAGAACGATGATATCGTTCTTAATACAAATTTCTCCAAGACGCTCTAATTCTTCTTTAGTCCAGACGCGTCCAATTGGGTTATGTGGATTACAGAGAATTAGTAATTTTGTTTTTTCATCTATTATGGATTCTAAATGGTTAAAATCCATCACATATCTATTATTTTTCTCAATAAGTGGATTCTCGACTAATTGACGTTCATTATTCGTTACTGAATGATAAAATGGTGGATAGACAGGTGTTTGAATAATAATTTTATCTCCAGGAGTTGTTACACTCTGAATTACAAAATTGAGTCCTGCTACAACACCTGGTGTTACAGTTATCCATTCTTTCTTGCAGTTAACACTATGCCGACGCATCATCCAATTAATAAAGGCATTAAAAAATGCATCACTATAATCAGTGTAACCAAAAATACCATGTTCAGCGCGTTTCATAAGGCGTTCTACAACAATTTGCGGTGATTTAAAATCTGAATCCGCAACCCACATGCTAAGTAAATCATCTGCACCATAACGTTCTTCAAGCATATCCCATTTAATACTACTTGTTCCTCTACGATTTATTTGCTCATTAAATTCATTCATATGTTTATTCTCCCTTATGATTAAATATGAAAAACCTAAATTCTACGTTAGTAATTTATTCATATAAGCTTTCTGCTCATAATTTTCTATATTAAAACTTTGTTAAATGCCATTTTGCTTTTTCATTTTCTTGTATTAATAATATTTGATAATTCCTAAAATTCTTATTAATTTTATTAATATCCATATTTTCTTTTCCATAAACTGTATTTAAAATAATTTCTTTTGACAATTGAGTTTCTGTTTTATTTAAAAAAACAAATTCATTATCTAATAAAATATTTTCATTGCCATATATCTCTTTAAGATTCTCAGGCATTTCTAAATACACTGAAAAAGATTCACTATTAGCACTATGATTTTTCATTTCCAAAGATATATACATTGTAATTTCTTCAGATTCATTTGAGATGTGAATCCAATTATCAATAACTTCTACTGCTTCTACACCATCTTTCACTCTATATACGCTTAAAGATAAATAATTTCCGATATGCGTTATAGTTGGTAAAATTAAAAATATAATTGCAACAATTAATAATGTTGAATTAATTCCTATATTTATCTTCTTAATTTCTTTAATTAACAATACTATTAATACCAACCATATAATTCCACTAAGATGCAATGCTGAATTACTAGACGTAGAATATATTGCTGGCAAAACAATTTTATAAATTGAGTATGATCTATATGGTATTTTTACAAAAACTAACAAAATTCCAAATATTATTAAAATTAAATTTCTATATTTTTTCATTAATTACTCCTTCTAATAATGGATCATACATCATTAATGCGTGATTTTCACAAATATATTCAGTATCAATTTTCTCTCCATCTAACATAAATACATCTCTCCATATTTCATTATGTCTTAGATAAGCTCCCCAATATTCATGAGTTATTTTTTCATTTTTACCATATATTTTATAATTAAAATACTTTGAATTATTTGAACTAATTTCCCCAATTAAAAACTTATTTTCTATAAATAAATTTAATTGATATATATCTTCTGTATTATTTGTTATTTGTAAATCTCTGTAATTATAAACACATGTAGCTCCACTTCCAAAAGGTTGAGTTCTATTCGCATCTGGAAAAACATCGAAACTATGTCTATGCCTTTCCGTTACTGAAAGTGGTGTATGCAACATCATCCAATATATCAAATTTGATAATTGACATAGACCACCACCAACTCCTGATATAAATTCTCCATAATGTAATATCATACCCTCTCTATATCCTTTTGATATAGTAGGTTTCCCTATTATTTTCCAATATGAAAATGTTTCTCCAGGTTTTATAATAATTCCATTTATTTTCTTTAATGCTATTTTTAAATTTTCCGCTTTATTTTCTTGCATCCACATGTCTACGTTTCTTAATTCTCTAAAAATTGGCGTTTTATGAGTAAACACACAATATGCTAAACGCTCTTTTTTAATTATTTTTGAATATTGTTTCTTTCCAAAATACCAATTAATATATCTTTTAAGAGTATAATAATTCTTACCAGCAAATACTCTTATCTTATTTCTATATTTGGGTTTTAGATATTTATACTTATTCATGATTCTCACCTTTTTAAATAGAAAGCTCCAATTGTTTTATGTTTTCCTTCGGTTTAATTATAACATTTTAAAAATGTAAATAATAGTTTGATATTTAAAAAGATATAAAAAAAAACGGTGATTTCCTCCGTTTTTTACTCTTCTTTTTTTATTTTATCGA
>JAUCFZ010000149.1 GCA_030377915.1 Clostridiaceae bacterium HSG29 | reverse complement strand
GATAAACTATCAATATCTCGATATTCAAGTTCTGTTAAAATATGCAAAATACTTGATAATTCATTTGAAAAATAATCTTTTTCTAACAAAATAGGATTTGTAAGAAAATTAATTATTAAAGATCTTTTAAAACTCAACATTTTATATAATTCCTTTAAATCAATTTTATCTATATTTATAATATGTGAATGCGATTTTATTAATTTTTCAAGTTCTTTATAATTTTCTTTAGTCCATGTAGTATCAACAGATATCCATATATCATTTAATTTAATGCCTTCATCAGCTTTTACAAACATACGTAGTAATTTATCTCCAACTTCCTGATAGAACATTCCAACTAACATATGAAGCTTTTTAGTAGCTCTTTCTTCCTCGTGTTTTTTAATCATTCTCTCAAGTATTAATGAGACTAAAAACACTTCCAAAGGAACAAACGCAATATCCGAAACTAAAAATATAGTTAAATGCTCCATATCATGAAATATATAAAAATGTATTACATATAAAAGCAAAGATGTTAAAATCAATGCAACGCCTAATTTCAAATGTTCTTTTTTCATTTTCACTCCTTTTAAAAATTAACAATTTCCTACTTTTAATATATCATTTTCTTGTTTAATGTCAATAGTGTAGCATTTATAATTATTTCCATACATCACAAAATAATCATGTTTACTTATCTAAGAAACGGGTATATATAATGTGCGGTTGATTATATGATTGGAGGATAAAAATGTCTTATACCGTTCATAAATACAACGTTAATAAGAACATAGATGTAAGTAATTTAGAAAAATTTTTAAATCAACTTAGTGGCGAAGTAGTTTCAATTATTCCAAACATAATTCCAAAATTCCATTTAATGGGAGCTACTTGCGGATATGACTATTTAGTAATTATTGAAAAAATTGCTGCAATATAATAAGAAATTTATCGTTCACACTAAAAAAGCTATCTCATTATTTCTGAGATAGCTTTTTAAATACTTATTATTAATTTTATAGTTTTTTAGATATCGCAGCAAATACACCGATAATAACAACACCAAGTACCATAATGCCACCAACACCACTATCAAAACCAGATTTAATACCTGAGAATGCTACAAGGAAAACTGTTACAGGAATTATATATTTAACAAGAGCATACCAGAATTCAAAAAGACCAAATTGAAGTTTGCCTTCGTTAGTAATTTCAGCTCTAAGTTCTTCTTTATCAAGTCTCCAACCTGCAAATATACATAATAACATACCACCAATAGCTAAGAATATCTTATCAGTTAATAAATCAAAGACATCAAATGCACCTTTTCCAAATATTGTTGGTCCAAGACCGCCAAGTGATAATGAAGCAAGTATACTCATAAGTGCCATAACAGATGCAGACACAAGAACTGCTTTAACTCTATCAAATTTCTTTTCATCAATTAAATATGCAACTACTACTTCAAGTAATGATACTGAAGAAGTTAACGCTGCAACTGTAAGTGCAACAAAGAATAATGCTGCGAAAAACATACCAGCTCCACCCATTTCAGCAAATAATGAAGGTACAACTACAAATACTAAACCAGGACCAGCAGCAGGTTCCATTCCAAATGAGAACATTGCTGGGAACATTGCTAAACCAGCAAGTAATGCTACACCAGTATCCATAGCAGTTACAATAGCTGCATTTTGAGCAAGGTTTTCTTCCTTATTAAGATAAGATCCATAAGTAATCATACAACCCATACCAAGAGATAATGAGAAGAATGCTTGACCAAGTGCAGCAAGAACAGTAGCACCTGTTACTTTACTAAAATCAGGTTTAAATAAGAATTTTACACCTTCCATAGCATTAGGTAATGTTAAACCCTTTACAGAAATAAGAATTAAAATTGCAAATAATACTGGCATAAGTACTTTACCAGCTTTTTCAATACCAGAAGAAATACCTTTTGAAACAATTATTACATTAAGTAATAAATAAGCAAGCATCCACATTAATGGTTGAATTGGATTAGTAATAAATCCACCAAATACGTCGCCTATAGCTTCTTTAGCAGTTAATAAACCTCCGAACACTTTAAATACATATGCAAGTGCCCATCCTCCTACTACTGGATAAAATCCCATGATTAAGAATCCACTTAATACTCCAAGTACACCAGCAAACGTCCAACGTTTGTCAACAGACTTAAAAGCACCAACAGCAGCTAAATTATTTCTTCTACCTACTGCAAACTCAGTTAACATAACACTAAAACCTATTAAAGCAACAAAAACTAAATAAATAATTACAAACGCTCCACCACCATTACTACCTGCTGTGTATGGAAATTTCCAAATGTTACCTAAGCCTACAGCTGAACCAGCAGCCGCCATAATAAAGCCTATCTTCGAACCCCAATTTTCTCTGTTTTCCATTTTCCCCCCTTATATTTTCTAATTTATACAATATATAACTATCGCTATTCTATCATTTTTGTTAATTATTTTCAATAGTTAATTTCTTTACTCATCTATATCGCGATTATCAGAAAATTCAATCAATTTAATTTCGAATTTTTGTTATCGTCTATTTTAGTTTATCCTTTTTAAAAAGTCTTTTTAATTTATTATTTAGTTAATACATTAAATATAATTATTAATAAAACTGATTAACTCCACAATAGTAATTACTTAATTCAAAACTGACTAACAAATTATTTGATAGTCAGTTTGCAACTTCATTAAATTTTTGGAAAAACTTTAATCCATCACTACTTATATCCACTTCGATTCTAATTCTACATTTTTACCCCCAACAAACATTGAAACTTCGTGGCGATTTTCGATTTAGTTTTACGAATTTACTCTTTTTTCTTTCTAAAATCCCTCCTAAATAAACTAAAAAACCATCTTTGTTTTTCTCTAAATTCACCTGAACCAAGACATCCTAAATTCCTCCCTAATTTTAAAACCACCTAATGTTTTTTCCTAAATTTTCTCCTAATTCACTCTGATTTTTTAAAAGAATTACTGATAAAACCATTGAAATATCTAGGTTTTTCTATATCGAATAAAACTAAGTTTAAAATTCCGAATAAAATTTCTTAAAGATTTTGATAAATAATTGAGTGAAATTTTGAGTGAATGGGTTTTAAATTCTGGGGGATTTTTGAGAAAATTTTGAAGGGTTTTTATTAAGAATGTGTGGATTTTCGAATAAAAAAAATTTCTTCGAAATGTTTTAGATAGGCCATTACGCTTCCTTAAATATTCATATGTATTTGTCACCCGATATAATATTCAATGCACTTTCCTAGACAATAAAAAAAGACTTAAAACTTTGGTGGGTTTTAAGCCTTTGGGATTTTTAATTTTGTAAAACTAAATCGAAAAATGTAGAATTGGTTTTTAAGTTGATAAAAAACATATTATTACTTTTTTATAATTATTCTACAGTAACGCTTTTTGCTAAATTTCTCGGTTTATCAACATCATTTCCTCTTAAAACAGACATATAATAAGCAAATAACTGCATAGGAACAATA
>JAUCFZ010000148.1 GCA_030377915.1 Clostridiaceae bacterium HSG29 | reverse complement strand
CATACAAAACTTTTATTATATCCGAATATTCCTTTGGAAAGAAACGCATAACACGTTCTTCTACATTAAATTTGCTTCCAATAGGAATTTGATTATCAGCTTCATAAGCAACTATTATTTTAATATCGTGGCCATTACCACCATAACTTCTTATACAATAAGGCGGATAATCGTCGATCTGATCTAATTCCAAAATTTCATAATTATAACGATTATAGTCTTTCATAACATACTGTAAAAAATCAATAACATAATATTTCCCATTATATTTTATATAATTGTAAACATGTCCACCTTGACCAGTATCGCAAGAATGGTTTATAATTCCCACTTCTTCATAGTCATTAACCAATATATAATTAACCAAATTGGCGGTTCCACCACAATTTCCATCATTTGTTTTTAATGCTTCAATTCCCTTTTCATTATAATGCCATTTTATATTCTTAATTTTCTTTTTAATATCTCCACTACTATTATCATAATCAACATAATTCATATATTAAAGCAAATCAGCAGCAGTTTTAATTTTTAATTGAATAACAGATGGATCTTTTCCTACAAGCATCTTTAAATCATAAGCATTCAAATTAGGTTCTCCTAAGTCAGTAATATCACGATATTTATAGATTCTTTCATCTGGTTCATCTTCGATAATATTGTCAATCATTTTAATGGCTTCAGCGCGTTTAATATTATCATATGGTCTTAATGTTCCATCAGGATAACCACTAAAATAACCATTTTCAACAACACTACTTAAAAATTCTTTACTCCAATCAGGAAAACTTGAAACATCATTATAATTTAATAATAAATTACTAGATACATTATCTAATACCATAATATTAGAAAATATCTTAGCTGCCTCTTGTCGAGATATGGTTTTATTCGGCTTAAATGTATTATCTAAGTATCCTAAAATATAACCTTGATTCCTAGCTATTAGTACATCTTCATAATATTCATCACTAGGTAGTACATCAATAAATTCTAAATTCGATGGATTAGTAAATGTAAATACATTATTAATCAAATGGACAAATTCACCTCTTGTTATATATTCATCAGGTCTGAAATTATTATTCTCTAATTTAATAAATTCATTTTCAATAAAGTTTTCAATTTCTTTTTTAGCCCAGTGATTTTCAAAATCTTTTACTTCAGCTAATGAATTAGTCATTATAAATAAATTCATTATCATTACAATCAATATTATTTTTTTTAACATATACCTCTCTCTTCTCTAATAACAAACAAATTTTACTTTAAATTAAATATATGTATTCAATTCCTCTACTCTTTATTTTAACATAATTAAACTTTAATATTAATATTTATCTTAAACCTTACTTTCATATTACAATAATATTTTTTAATAAAAAACCTACACTTAACATAAGCATAGGGAATTCATAAGATTTTATACATGAAACGAATCTGTTATAAGTTAATATCTAGCACTATAATTATTATTCTATATTATCTGAAGGCATAATATAAATTTCTGGTTCATCATCTGCCTGCCTAGTTTCTTCATTGTAATTAGAATATGGTAAGTATTTTGAATAATTCTCAATATAATATTGCTTTATCTCTTTGTTCAAAATCATAAAGTTTCCCAGTTTCATTTGGATACTTATTATCTATATTAATGAATTTCGTTGCATCAATTAAAGAGTAATGCCACATATAAGCAACTTCTTGAGGTAATTTCTTTTTATTTTTAGTAAGTGTTTTTGCTTTTTTTAATAACTCTTTTCCAAATGTCTTATCCATTTTAGCTCCCTTGATATAATAATGCTCTAAGACTATTTTATCATTATTCAATTCATTTATAAATAATAAATTTAAAGCTTACAAAACTGATTCTAATTTCTAATTATAATAAAGCAAAATTAAAAGCAACTCCTATTTTAAATGATCTTTATCATGCTTATAAAAGAGTTGCTTAAATATTTTAGTTATTATTCTTTAGACCTATCAAATGATAGGCCGTTTTTTCATGTTTAGAATTTAAATTTAAAATAATAATTTTAGAAATCTATAATTATTGGTTTCTTTTTTTATGCCCAAAAGGTTGATTTCTGCTATAAATTGAGTATATTTTAATTTATGAGAGGAACAACTCTCTCTTGCTTTCGCAATTCACCTTGCACCCCAGGGCACTCTCTCTTGCTTTGCAATTCACCTTGTCAATATATTACAAGTTTTCTCATTAATTCCAATAAGTTAAATTTAAAAACATTTTAAAATTTTTAATAATTTCTTCTTTATCTTCACTTGATAAAACTAAAAAATCTTCACCAATAATATTTCTTGCTTCTAATTCCCACATGAATACTTTAAATTCTAAAAATTCATTAATATTACCATTAATATAATATAAAACTTCTGCTACTTTTTTATAGTTTTCAGTTTTTTGATTTTTTTCATAATTCCACTTTTCAATATTAAAAATAATTTCAAAAGGTTCCATTATAATATATCTAATATCATCTAAAGCATCAGACACTAAAAAATCATTTTTATAATTATTATAGCTTTCTTTAATAATTCTATACATAAAAATTCTCCTTAAATAATTTTAAATTCTTTATAAAACCTTCTCTTTTGTTTTTTATTAAATCCTTTCTATCAAGTACTTCATTAATAATTTGATTAATTAAATTTATATCAGAACTTTTTAATAATATTTCAATATCTGATATATCTTTTTTTGAAAGCCTTATGATTTTACTCACAATAAAATCCTCTGGCGCTAGAATATATATATTCAGATAATCATAATTACTTAGTTTTTTTGCTCTTCTTTTGTAAGTCGGTGATAGAATAGTTGATTCATAATCTAAAAAATCAAACGTTCCTAATAACCTAAACACTCTCCTAATTTAGATGAATAATTCAAATCAATAAAATCAAAATTTCTTGTAGCTCTATCACTATAATTTCCTAAAATAGAAGCACTTCCACCAATTAAATAAAGATCAAACGGTTCAACATTTATTGTTTTTGCAAATAAATTCATATCTCCTAATCGTATTTCTAAATCTTTTTTTACTAGTAAATAACACCTTTTTAAGAATAAACTAACTAATTTCTATATTAATTTTATCACTTAAGAATATTGCGTCAAGTCACATTAAAAAATAAATAATCTGTGAATATAAATGCTAAAATAATAATGTAAAAAACAATATCAAAAACTAAAAAAAGAGAAGCAATACCAAAGGATCAATTCCCTTTGTTACCTAAATACTTCTAAACCTTTTATTCATCATATAGCCCAGGCTACTCTCTCTTGCTTTCGCAATTCACCTTGTAACCCAGGCTACTCTCTCTTGCTTTCGCAATTCACCTTGTAACCCAGGCTACTCTCTCTTGCTTTGCAATTCACCTTGTAACTATACTACACGTTAATGATAATATCATCAATTATGTTAAAAAATATTAAAAGTTGTAATAGTAATAAATGTTACTATAATACCTGCAATCATATTTCCTAAAAATATTGCAAAGAATGCTTTTCTATTATCTAAATTT
>JAUCFZ010000147.1 GCA_030377915.1 Clostridiaceae bacterium HSG29 | reverse complement strand
TCATATTTGAATTTCCGATATCCACAGCTACAATACCATTATCATTTTTGAAAAACTCATTATAATTATAATTAATCGCTTTTACTATTGAATTACAATGGATATCTAATAATGCAGGATTTAATTTCATATCTATAGCTAACTGATAATACTCATCAACAATAATTCTTGGAATAACCGCAACAAATATTCGATCATATAATTCTTCATTAACTTTAACATCATCAATTACCTTGTATTGAAAAACATAATTTTCAACATCGTCTGGTAGATACTGCTCAATTTCATATTTAATTAAATTTAATCGATCTGCGGCATCTACTTTCGGGACTTCAATTTCTCTTTTAACAATCTTAGAAGAAGATATTGTAAAAGAAACATTATTAATTTTGATATTATTACTTTTTAGCATTCCATAAACAATATTTTTAAGTCTATCAGAATCTAATATTCTTCCATCACTCCAAATATCATCACCTATTTCTTCAGAAATAAGCTTATCAATTATTAAATGATCGTTCTTATACTCTCCAACAGCTAGTTTGATATATTTGCTACCAAAATCAATGCTAATACATTTCTTTTTTTTAAATCCCATAAATTCCCCCATATCTATATAATTAATACTATTTAAATATCCCTATTGATAAATCATCTAAACTAAATTCGTTACCACCATGAACATAAAATCTTGTAAAATTTGAATATATATTGTCAGTAGCAGTTACTTCTTTCAAAAAATTACCATCATTATCATATACTCGACCAATAAAATCATTAGTATCTTTTATTGAAACAAAGACAATTCTGTACCATGTGTTTTTATTTTTTTTAAATACTACATTCCCTATTGTAGACGCATTCGAGTTATTACGCTTTTCAATTCTTAATTCTGAGTTATCGTTAGATCCTGTAAATGCAATTCCATATCCACTAACATTATCATTTGAAATAGAAAATCTATCTTGCGCTCCGCCTCCTGTAGGAATACTCGGTCTATAAATCCATCCATCAAATATATAACCATTGTTTATCGATGTTTTATTTAAGTCTTTATAACCACCTTTTGGATCATTATTATCGATTTTTAATAATGAAAGATTGCCTGAATGCGTAACGTTATTAGTGGCTTCAACATCACCAGTTGAATATTTGATCCATCCACTAGGTCTTACTCCATCAGTTGAATTTTCAAAATCTTCATCAAAAACAATTTGATTATACTCAGTAACAGTGAATGAAGTTGGAGACTTTATCATATCATTATCAATATCAATTATACTATCAGATGAAAACAAGCTACTAAGAACAGGAGCATTTAATAAATAAACTGCTGTATCGTCAAAATATAATACATCATCTACATCTATAGTGTTATTATTAATCTTTAGTTCATCAAGTCCTAAAGTAATTCCATCAATTGCTTTATCAAATTTAACAGCTAATGAACTTCTTCCTGTAAAATAAGCATCTTCTATTGAAACACTCAATAAATGATCTGTTCCTTTTACCAAGAATTCATTTCCGTTAGTTATATTAATGTCACCTGCCATTAATTCCCTAATTCCTCCACGTTCAATATTTAATTTAATACCAGTTCCCATTTGAGTAAAAGATAAACTATCATCCAAAGTTATAATTACTCCATCATTTCCAGATTTTACAATACTATTAATAGAATAACTACTATTTGAAAAATGAATTAAATCATTTCCATCATAAGTCGTTCTAAACTCATCTCTAATGTCATGATCAAATTTTAAATAAATTGATTTATTAGTTAAGAAATATGCTTCTTCTATTTCCATTGAAAAGCCATCATCTAGGGCTAAGTTATTAAAATTAGCATCATATCCATTAGTTCCCCAGGATCTAAATCCTAAATATGATTTCCTTGCTGATTCTGCTCTAAATTCATAAAGACTTGTATCACTGCTCGTAGAAGGTGTTGAATCAGTTTGATAAACACCATTATATTCTTTACCATCATCTAATGTAATATTATCAAATCCACCGTACCACATCGGTTCGGATACTAATATAGGATCTCCTTCATCCGGTATTACCCAAGTAGTTGCCTTAAGTATATAACTTTTATCTAATTGTTTTTGGAAAACTATTTCAGTTGAGTAATCTAACCACCAAAGAGGATTATTTTTATCATTACCACCACTCCAGTTAAATTCATCATTAACTAAATTTGAAGGTCTATAAGGCGAACCATAACTTCCTACTGGAGAAAGCGGTACGGAATCTGAATTTGCTCCCATCCATTTTATAACTCTATGACTTGGATCATTTCTTCTTACAACAAAACCAGATGCACCAGGGTCAAATTGAAATAAATAACCTTTATCTTTATATAAAACTCCTGTAGTATTTCCTGTTGGATTTATTTCAGAATTAAAACCTAAACCCCATCCCCATGTAGTAACATCATCTTCTCTATATAATATAGTATCAAAATTTATTTTATAAGAATCAACAGACTGCACATAATCTTCAACATCTATTGCCATATATAAATTACCAGTTGCAGAACTACCACTAATATTAATAGTTCTCTCCACAATATTAGAATCAACATTACAAGCCTCATCCATAGTAATAACTTTTAATTCATCTTCATAATCACTTCCATAATCAGTGTCAAATTGATCTTTTTCATCATCCTCAGCATTTATATACCAAAGATCTTCAACAATTTTTTTCCAAAATGGATTGTCCTCATCTAAAAATACTTGAATAGGATCTGATGATACCCAAGAACCTGAAGTACCATTAATAGCAAATGGTTTTATTTTAAAAATTATCCATTTGTTTTCTAATCCACTTCCAGAAATAGAAATACCACTTTCTCCAACAATCTTTTCAAAAGTACCATTTTCTGTATCAGACTTCCACCATTCATATAGTGAACTATCTTCGTTTCCATTTTCATTTGCAATATAACTATATGCTCCTGTAAGAGTTGAAGTATCCCAAGCTATTGGAGAAACAACTCCTTCGGAATCGCTTGCAATAATTCTTACATTGTTAGCATTTGGTGGAGTTGCAGGTAAAATATTTACAGTAATAGTATAATCTTTAGTAGATCCATCTGCAGCATAAACAGTATAAATTATTGGATTTGTAAAATTATTAGCTGTTATTCCACTATTTTGACTAGTTGCAGAGATTTTAAGTTCAACACCAGTGATAGTAAATGCTGCTACTAAAGAAGTTACATCTGTACCATCTGGTACATATAATGTAACCATATCAGTGCTGACGTTTCCAATTATATCTTGATCCAAGGTAGCGTTATCATCTGCTACAAAATCAAAACTAGTAATGTCTTTAACATCTGAATTAAAAGAATATGCAATACAATTTCCTTCATTTCCTATTACTCTATCAGCTTCTCTGACTCCTTTTAAATTATAAATTTCTACATCAGAATCCATAGTAAATTTACTCTTATTATATTTTGCATCAATATTATAATTTACTATAGTATTACCTTTTTTATTAAATTTTATATCATATTCCGTAGTATCTAAAACTGTATTTATCTCAGT
>JAUCFZ010000146.1 GCA_030377915.1 Clostridiaceae bacterium HSG29 | reverse complement strand
CAATATTATATCTGAATACGATCTATTTAAAATGATTGCTAAGGAAATGAATATTAAAAATTATCCGTATTTAACTAGAGAAGAATATTTTAATGCACAATTAAAACCTTTATTTGAAAAATATAATCTTAATTTAAATATGTTAAAAGAAAATTCTTTTTATATTCCCAATAAAGAAATAGCTTGGGAAAATAGAATATTTAATACTCCATCAAAAAAGTTTGAATTTTATTCTAAAAAAGCAGAAAATGATGGGCAATTGGCAGTTGCTGATTATATAGAAACAGAAAAAAATAATAAATATTCTTTAAGATTTTTAACTGTACATTATAAAAACTCTTTGCATTCGCAAGGATTTTTAGATGAAAATGAATTATCAGAAATAAAATTATCAGAAAATAATATGAAAAAATATAATTTTTCAGATGGAGAAGTTATAACTTTAGAATCTGAATTTGGTCAAATAAATGCAATTGCAATTACAGATAAAAATATGATGGATGATGTAGCTTTAATGTATGAAGGAAATTGGAATAAGAATGGTAGTGTAAATTTCTTAACGCCTGATATAATTAGCGATATGGGAGAACAAACTGCATATTATGATTGCTTTATAAATGTATTAAAAAAGACTGATAATATTAAATAATTATCAGTCTTTATTTTAGTTTATTAATTTAATTTATCTTCTATTAATTTAACAAGCTCTTCAGCATATTTCTTTATTTCTTCAGTATCTTTTCCTTCAATCATAACTCTAACTAAAGGCTCAGTACCACTTGGTCTAATTAAAACTCTTCCTTTTCCTTCGAAATATTCAGTAACTTTATTTATTTCATTTCTTATTTCTTCATTACTTTCATAATTATGCTTATTTGAATTTTCCACTTTTGCATTAATTAAAATTTGAGGATATGTTGTCATAATATTTGCAAGCTCAGATAATTTTTTCCCTGAATTTAACATTGCATTTATTAACTGAACCCCAGATAAAAGGCCATCTCCAGTTGTATTATGTTCAAGAAATATAATATGACCAGATTGTTCACCACCTAGAGAATAATTATTTTTTTTCATTTCCTCTAAAACATATCTATCTCCAACTGAAGTTTTAATTGTATTTAAATTATTTTCTTTTAATGCTACATCAAATCCAATATTACTCATAACAGTTGAAACAATAGTATTATCTTTTAAAGCATTTATACTTTTAAGGTAATTTCCGCAAATAGCCATAATTTTATCACCATCTACTAGTTCACCTTTTTCATCAACTGCAATTAATCGATCTGCATCACCATCAAAAGCTAAACCTATATCTGCTTTTGATTTAATAACTAATCGTTGAATATTTTCTGGTGACGTTGAACCGCAATTTACATTTATATTTAAACCATTTGGTTCATTACTAATTGCAATTACTTCAGCACCAAGACTTTCAAGTGTTTTAGGTGCAATTACTGAAGCAGCACCATTTGCACAATCAAGAGCTATTTTAACATTATTAAGTGGTAAATCAATTGTACTTTTAATATAATCTCCATATATATCAAGACATTCAAAATTTGATGATTTTCTTCCAATCTCTGAACCGTATATTTTATGATCAAATCTTTTATCACCAATAATATATTCTTCTATTTCATTTTCAATTTCATCAGAAAGTTTATATCCTTCACTATTAAAGAATTTAATACCATTAAACTCTACTGGATTGTGTGAAGCTGATATCATAATTCCAGCATCTGCATTTAAATATCTTACAAGATATGCAACAGCTGGTGTTGGTAATACACCAATTTTTATAACATTACAACCTGATGATAATATTCCTGCAATCATTGCAGATTCAAGCATATCGCCTGAAATTCTTGTATCTTTAGCAATTAATATTTTAGATTTCTTTTTTCCGTTTGTAATTACATGCGCACCGTATTTTCCTAATTTATAAGCTAATTCATTTGTAAGTTCAGTATTTGCAACTCCTCTTACACCATCTGTACCAAACAAACACCAATTTTATCTTTTATTTTTACTCCATCAATAATACTTTTTAATTCATTAAAATTTCTTCCTATTTCAGTGCCTTTTCCAGCCATTGTTTCAAGTAAAAGTACTGTTTTCATTTCATCAAACATAACTTCATTAATAGTTTCTACAATAATATTAATTGCATTTTCAACACCCATTCCCGTATGGCTTCCAGGATGAAAATTATATAAATAAGAAGGTAATTTTTCCATTCTTTCTAAATCATCTTTCATCATTTCTTTTGCAAATTCTCTTGTTTTTTCATTCGAAGAACATAAATTCATTGTATAAGGAGCATGTGCTAATGGGTATGTCATATCATTTTTATCAAGTAATTTAGTTGCTATTTCAATATCATTAAAATCTAGTTTTTTAGCTTTTCCTCCTCTAGGATTTCTTGTAAAAAACTGAAATGTATCTGCATCCATTTTAATTGCTTCATTGACAGCATTTTCATATCCTTTAGCAATCGATATATGTGCACCTATTATCATTATTATTTTACCTCCATCATGAAATATGTTATATCATCCTCAAGTTTATTACTATTTTTTTGAATTATTTCATCTAAATTTTTACTTATTCTTCCAACAGTTTTTTCTTCTTTTAATAATCTTATCAAACCATTATAATCTAATATTTTATTTTTATTATAATCAGTAAGTCCATCGGTATAAAAAAATACACTGTCTCCTTTATTTAGCATTGCAAAACTTGTACTATATTCTGGAGTATAGAATTCACCAATTTTTGAAATAGGAAATCCTTGATTTTCAGATAACTCATAAATTCCACCATCTTTTTTTAGAACTATCGGATTACAATTCATACCACCCGAAGAATATTTAAGAACATGCGTATCTACATTATATGATGCAAAAAACATTACCATATGTGTTTCTGATGGAAAATCAGCTTCATTAAATACTGCATAAAAATGTTGCAGATTTCTATGTGGTTTTAATCCGCGATATCTTCTTATAAGCCTCTCTCCAGAAATAATAGAATTTTTACAAAACATTGTTAACATTGCAGCCGATACACCATGACCCGAAACATCTAAAATATACATTCCAATATTCTTATTATCTATTCTAAAAATATCATAGAAATCTCCACTTAATTTCTCACATGGATAATAATTAGAAATAAATGTAACATCAGAATAATTTATTTCTTTTGATGGTAATAAAGATTGCTGAATTTTTCTTGCATATTCTAAATCATCATTTAGTCTTTTATTCATATTCTCAATTTCTAAAGTTCTTTTTTTTACAACACTATTAATTTTCTTTGCATATAATTTTATCTGCTTCTCTCTTTGAGAAATAGATTCATGACTTTTTTCCCAATTATAATAATAAATTCCTATATATGTACAAACAAACGACATAAATTTTAAAATATGATATGAAAAAATAAATACTCTATGATCAATTGTTGATTTATGTACAACAATTAAAAAAACACTTCCCATTATTGAAAGTCCTACAATAATAGAATAATTTACCCCTTTATATTTTAGAGTTTTATAGAATATCAAAA
>JAUCFZ010000145.1 GCA_030377915.1 Clostridiaceae bacterium HSG29 | reverse complement strand
CCTTGATTATTCAATTTAGAACATATTCTCTTAAAGATTAATGTATTCCGAAATAGAATCACATATTTTTATAGGTTTAGTATCCATAATAGTTTCATATATATCACCTTCGGATGATTGCCAAATAATAATACCATCAATATTAGCGACCTCAATTACATACATTTTAGTCGGTACCATTGCATTCTTTTGAAGTTCATTTAATGTAACTTTTATAACATCCAAACGATCAATCGAAGAAATTCCGGTTAGTTCATGACCATCAAATGCAACTACTCCAAAATGCAATAGGTATTCTTTGTATTCATCAGCAAATTTAAGTCCTAATATATTTTCAGCATTTTCGATTAGCTCTTCAGATACTCCTTTTCCTGATAATAAATCTGATTTTTCCTGAAAACTTTTTATTATTTCAGTCATATTTATATACCTCCAAATCCACTTGCATACGCTCTCCAAAATGCTTTTTTTTGTTTCGCAAATACATCCCTTATTATTTCACTCTCTTTTCCTGCAGTATGCAAAGTTTTTGAATACTTCCGATGTTCATCATCTGTTAGGATTGCCAAAGTACCATCAGCTTTTTGATTTATATGATGTAAGTTATATGATTTTTCCCACACAGGATCAATCGGTGGATACCCTTTTTCCATGCGTTCAAGATTTGTTACTATCCTACCATTCGCCATTTTGCTTTTATATGTTAAATCTATTTTTCTTACTAATGCTAATTTGCCATTTACCATTTTTGTTTCTAGACCAGCTTTTTTATATACTTCATATTCTTTCATACTCTTGAACTGAGTAATTAAATCCAATGGATATTTACTATCTTTCTGAATTAATGCTGCTTCATTCATCGTAAGTCCATTCAGAGTAGCACCTCTTAATGCTAAGCCCTCTGATACTCCACCAAAAAGTGTTCCAGATATTGCTCCCCATTTAAAACTTTCACTACCAGCAAGTGCCCCTGCTTTTGCAGCTTCATTAAAATCTCCGGTTTCCATCCCAGTAACAACACCTGAGATTACGCCACTTAATCCTCCAGATGATAATGCAAAAATAGTTCCAGATTTAGCAGATGCAGTAAAAATTACATTGACAGCTGGTGCTCCAATACCACCAGTAACTCCTGAAACTGTAACACTTACTAGAATGACACCAGTTCCTATTGCAACATTTTTGATTATCCGCTCATATGTATCATCATATGCTTCAAATTTCTGTACATCAGTTGTACCATCACCACCAAGGGTGAATACATACTGCATGTCCTGGAATTGCTCATCAAGTTCATCCAATGTATAACCAAAGAAAATATTTGAGAGTGAATTATAAGAAGTTTCTTCTAAATATTCCTTGGAAACATAAACTGCTTTTACACTTTCAATATAATACTCATCACTATTAAGTTCACTAATTAACTCAGTATAAATATTATCCTCAACATATCGAAGTAATGTTTCATCATTCATACCAGTAAATTCTGGAATTACTGCCTCATATTCTTCCAAATTTATCGAATTATTTATATCAGACTCTATTTTACCATCTTGAAATTCTACCGCGGTATCTGCTACAACCTCTGTAGTCTCTTCTAAAGCATCAATGTCTGTATCCAAAATTGGTTGGGCACAGCTAGACAGTATAATGGTACAAGCTAATAAAATCGCTATTAATCTTTTCATTTGTTACCATCCTCCCATTTATTCTGTCTGCTGGATTTCCTTTTTCTTATCACAAATACAAAAATTACACATACAATCAATATAATACCTATAATAATTGGTGCACTTAATTTGTTCATCTTTATAATATTAGCACCATTTTCTTGATTTAAAATTTCTAATTCTAAAGATTCATCATTTTTAGATACCTCTTCACTTTTAATATTAGGACTTTGCGCTTCAGTAGTTTCTTTATCTATTGAAATTACTTTTTCCTCTACAGACTCTACTATAGTTCCGTCATCTTCAATCTCTACACCACTAGCAATTTTTCCATTCAATTCCCTAATCGAAATTCCAAACTTAGAAAAGGTTTTAAAATATTTATTATCACCCACATAAATAGTTTTTGTAGTAGGAATACTATCGGTATACAAATTCTTTGTTGTAAATGTATAAATACCCTCATCAGAATAAACTTCACCATCTTTTGCTGGCCTATTAAAACGAATATCCTCTGTTAAATATCCATCTGTATCAACTTTTAAAACAGACTTAGTAACATCTATAGTTAAATATCTAGATTTAGCCATATCAAGTTTAAATCCATTTTCAGTAATAGCATTATTAAAAAGCTCATTCTTTTTAATAATATCAAAAGGAAAAACCATGCAATTACCATTTCGAATAGAGAATTCAAAAGCTATCTTATAATTGGAATAAGTTGGCACTACTGAAATAGGGCCTAATTTGCGCGGATTATTCTTTATCTCATAATTAAGAGTTACTTCATAATCGCCTTCCTCAAATAACTGAACTCTTGTATTTGCACCAGTTCTAGCATTAGCTTTAAGATAATTTGTATATATTACAGGATCATGTATTACACCTTCATAATCAGTATAACGAACAATCAATGCTCCATGTCCAAAATTAGTCTGTTCAATCTCATATTCTTTATAATAACCTTTTTTATCTTCCGATATTATAAGATCATCACTCCCATTAAGTTCATTTATATTTTGCTTTAAATTAAACCATAAAGTTACTTTATCACCCACATTTTTCATGAAAACTATATTTCCATCATCATTCTTGCTTTCACGAGTATAACCATTTACGTAAAACATTCCTAAATCCCATCCATAATGAGGATCATCTTTATCTACAGAATTATTTCCAGAATACCCATTATCCTTACCAGTATTAATCTTACTTCCCAATTCCATGCGTGGAACAGCATTTGGTAATGCGGAATTAGATATATCATTATCAATTATATAAAATTCATAAACTTCAGCTATCTTCTTCTTTAATATATCATCTACAGTTACTAAAGCAACTTTATGACTACCTGTCTTTTTTTCCATTTCGTAAGCAACAATAACTCTAAAATAGCATCCATTTTGTTGTTGAATATTTTTAGTTATATAAAAAGCTTCATTAAGGTCTGTATTTTCGTTAAAAATATCAGTTTTTATAACATCTTCAATCCAAGTTTCACCATCTAATGAACTCTGGAGAATCAAAGTACCTTTCATAATATTATTCTCCAACGTAATAATATCAACTTTTTTAGCTTTATCATCTATTAAATGCCATTCTGTTTCTTCAACATTAAGAAGACTTTTATCAAAATCATATGAAAAATCAAGATTTCCATCTTTAACTGAATATGTAGGAATGTCCTTTCTTTCTCCGGCTTCAGTAAAATTGCCGGATAAAGAAAATATTCCAAATGTATTTTCCCCAGTAACTGCAATCGCAGATGATTCGACTATAGAAAACTCATAATCATTCTTCGCATCAAATTCGTAGTATTCCCCTTTTACATTTTCAATACTTTCTGCAGCATAAACCGTTTGCTGACCAGTATATGTAAATAAGATAATAGTGCAAAAAAGTACAATTACTAATATTGATGTAAATATTTTCCATATCTTTTTATTAATCACTGTTATGTATCCCCTCTCGTTAAATTTACTGTTATAATTATT
>JAUCFZ010000144.1 GCA_030377915.1 Clostridiaceae bacterium HSG29 | reverse complement strand
AAGAGTAGAAAAGGTATTTTAAGACATGTTGTTATTAAAACGGCTTATCATACTAAAGATACTATGGTAATAATAGTAACAAATGGAAGAGATTTACCACATATTGGAAAATTTGTTAATAGATTAAAAGAAGTATCAGAAGTTAAGTCTTTAATTCAAAATGTTAATAAACAAAGAGGAAATAAAATTTTAGGATTAAAGAATTATACTTTATATGGTGATGATTATATTCTTGATGATATTGGCGGAATTTCTTTTGAAATATCTCCACTTTCATTTTTCCAAGTTAATCCAAGACAAACAGAAACACTTTATAATAAAGCTTTAGAATTTGCTGATTTAAAAGGCGATGAAACAGTATTTGATTTATATTGTGGAATTGGATCAATTAGTTTATTCTTAGCAAAAAATGCAAAGAAAGTTTATGGTGTTGAAGTAGTTGCTCAATCAATAAGAGATGCTAAAAGAAATGCTAAAAGAAATGGTATTTTTAATGCTGAATTTGTTGTTGGTAAAGCTGAAGAAATGATTCCAAAACTTTATGCAAATGATATAACAGCAGATGTTGTAGTTTTAGATCCACCAAGAAAAGGTTGTGAACCAAGACTTCTTGATACAATTATTGATATGAGCCCTAAAAAAATTGTATATGTTTCATGCAAACCTTCAACGCTTGCAAGAGATTTAAAGTATTTTGTTGAACATGGTTACGAAGTAAAAGAAATTCAACCTGTTGATATGTTCCCGCATTCGACGCACGTAGAAACTGTCGTGAAACTAGTGCGTAATACCAACGTTTCTAAATAAAATAATATTAAAAAAGGTCGTTTTGCCGACCTAGTGCCTACGGGATTTTACTCTCGTAGGCATTTATTGTTTTTTGGTAGGCAATTAGTAGTTGCTTGTTCAAAAATATCTACTGATCTCTCTGCCATTTTTTCAGTAGCTGCAGTATATATATTTAAAGTTGTTTCAATTTTAGAGTGCCCAAGTCTTTTTTGAACATCTTTAATGTTTGCACCATTTTCAATTAAGATAGTTGCATGTGTATGTCTTAATGAATGAAAATTAAACGATATTTTTAAGTTATTATGAATTACCCTGGAAGGATATTTAAAAGTTTCAGGAGTAACTAATTCACCATTTTCTTTTGTGCAAATCATATTTAGGATTTTCATTTCACCTGGATCAACAGAAAGATGAAGTGAATGAATTCTAGTTAAGGGCAATTTATTTATTGGATCCTGTTCTTCAGTAGTATAATTTTGAGTATAATATTGAGCATAATTCAGTTTATTTTCAATTTGCCATTTCTTATGGTCCTTTAGAACATTAATAAGCGTTTTTCCAATTTTAATATTTCTAACCGATGATTTAGTTTTAGTAGAACCGAAATACCAACCAAACTTTCTTTTAAGGATAATTTTATTGACATCGAGAGTTTCATTTTCTAAATCAATATCTTCCCAAGTCAATCCCATGACTTCGCTTATTCTTAATCCAGTGTAATAACCAATCATAACAGGAACATAAAAAGATGATCCAACTGGAAATCGTTCAATTATTCTATTAAAATCCTTGCTTGAAATAATTTTTAAGTCATCATTTGCAGTATGTTCAAATTTTGGTGATTTGACATATTGCATCGGATTACTTTTAATAAATCCTAATGGATGCACAGCATACTTCAATGAACCACTTAATACATTGCTAATTCCATTAAGATAATTTTTGCTTAGACCACTTGAATATTTATCATTTATTAAACTTTGAAGTATTGCAGGTGTTAATGATTTTAATTTAAAAATACCTAAAGTAGGTTTAATATGAAGTCTTATAATTCGCTCATAACCATTTTGAGTGTTATATTTACAGTTTAAGAGTACATATGTTTCAAACCAATAATCCATATAATCAGACACAGAAATATCAGCTGGGACGAAATGTAGTCCAGCATTCTCATATTCAGTTAATGCTATTCTTAAAGCTGTTTCAGCTTCTTTTTTAGTTCTTCCACCAACTTTCTCAATTCTTTTTCTTTTTCCATCAACAGTGGAAGCTTCAAAAGAATAATACCAATTTTTACCTCTTTTTCTTACAGAGCCAGTCATAAAATCACTTCTCCTTTTAATTAATAATCTTAGTAATATAGACGTTTGGCAAATTACATAAAGTTAAATACATATCGTCAATAATGTGATAAACATTTTTAACTTTACTCATAAAATAGAATTTCAATAAAATAAAATCTTCAGTAACTTCAAAGTAATCGCTTAGATTGCTAATGTTAATTGATTCATTGCAGCATAAAAGAGCTAATAGTTTTTCTGTAGGCAATAAAATATCAACAGCATACCTCAAAGCTCTGTTTTCAGTTCTAGAATGGTTTAAATCATCAGCTGATGAATTTACTTGATAAGGTCCATTATCACCAACAGAAGTGTGATAATGCCCAATTTCTTCTGCTAAAATACAGTTATGCAGCTTAATATTATCAAGCAAATTTTCATTGATAACAATTAATTCATAACCATCAATAGAGTAGTAACAACCCAAAATTTCATCATTAAGTTTTTCATAGTTCACATGGATATTTTCTTCAGATAGTAGTTTGTTTAGAGTAGAGTTCATGATATAATATCTCCCTTACAGAACATTCGTTCCTAAGAAGATTATATCATGAATTTGCTTGAAATGCTATTTGTGTAAAAAAAGATTTTACTGGCATTAATAATGCGTTAAATAAATCATTGTGAATACAATATATATTAATTAACCAAATAATTATTACGCCTCAAAAAATAAGCTTTAAAATTTTTTCCAAAAGTTTTTTATATTAACCATTCCAGATTTAACATCTTCTTCGATAGAAATATTAGATAACGTTTACAAATATAACTTTACAATATGTATAAAAAAATATTCCTTGATCCGATAAAATACTATATTTTGGATTAACTATTTATCTTTTGGAGTATCTAATTTTATTTGTTTTTTTTCAATTTTTTTAATGCTTTTTTCTGTTGTAGGTAAATCTTCTGGCATAGTACCACCTAATTCTTTGATGGTTTGTCTAACTTTAGCTCCTACTTCATAATGAGCGTTATTAGCATTAGTTTTGCCTTTTATATTTTCACGTTTTAATTTTTCTTCTGTTTGGGTTGCAAGGAAAAGGTTAGCTGCTAATTCTGTGCTTCCCATATGATCAAGAATTTTATGTGATTTTTTTAGTTCTTTTTTTTCATGAATTTGCTTAGTATTAAGGCCACCATACAAACCTTGGTAACCTTTGTTTTGAAAAATAGCATATTCTTGACCATGTTCTACACCAGCATCAGCAAGTTTGGTATTATGATTTTTTAATTCGTTTCTAATAGCAAGTCTTTTTTTATCTTCATTCAATTCATTATAATTATCTTGAATTTCTTGTTTTCTAGTTTGAATAGCAAAATATGTTTGCCCAAGAGCAACTACTTCTTTTCTGGAATCAGCATTTTGAACAATTAAATAACAGGCGTATCGAGATAACATTATGTCTTCAATTTCTCTGATTGCATCTGAACCAAGTTTAACCATTTTGTTGATGTCAACAAAATGGTCTGTTGCATCATTATCGCTTTTCTTACACGCTGTCATTGCTTTATTGATAACTAATTTAAAATTACGCCATTCTGTATATT
>JAUCFZ010000143.1 GCA_030377915.1 Clostridiaceae bacterium HSG29 | reverse complement strand
GTAGTATTAAGTTTGTTATTGATTATGCTTTAAATCCTGGTGGTTGTATTATTGAATCAGAAATAGGGAATGTTGATTTAGGTGTTGATACTAAATTTGAAAAACTTAAAGAAATATATCGTGATTTAGTTAAAGAATAGCAATTAATGTCTTGTGGGACACCTCAAGGAGGACGATATGGGGATTGTTGAAAAATGTTCCAATAGATTAAAAAATGAAACGTTAATTAAATATACTGGAAAAGTTATAAAAGTCCTTGGAGTTATGATTGAAACTCAAGGACCTTTGGTTGAAATGGGTGAAGTTTGCAGAATTTATAAACTTCGAACAAATGATTATATTGAAGCAGAAGTTGTTGGCTTTGCAGATAACACTGTTATAATGATGCCGTTAGGAAACATGAAAGGTGTTGCACCAGGATGTAAAGTGGTATCAACAAACCATCAATTAGATATTCAGGTTGGAAATGAACTACTAGGTAGAGTTCTTGATGGTTTAGGTAATCCTATTGATGGAAAAGGAAAAATTATTACTAGTGAAAAATATGAATCGTTTAATGATCCACCAAATCCGCTTGTAAGGCAAAGAATCAACTCTGTTTTACCGTTAGGTATTAAAGCGATTGATGGAATGATTACAGTGGGAAAAGGGCAAAGAATTGGAATTTTTGCAGGTTCTGGTGTTGGGAAATCAACCCTTATGGGTATGATTGCGAGGAATACTGAAGCAGATGTAAATGTAATTGCTCTTATTGGTGAAAGAGGGCGTGAAGTTAGAGAATTTGTTGAAAAAGATCTTGGAGCTGAAGGGCTGAAAAGGTCTGTTTTAGTTGTTGCAACTTCTGATAAGCCAGCGTTGGTAAGGGTTAAAGCTGCTTTACTTGCTACATCAATTGCAGAATATTTTAGAGATAAAGGTAAAGATGTTGCATTAATGATGGATTCATTAACGAGATTTTCAATGGCTCAACGTGAAATTGGATTGGCTGTTGGAGAACCACCAGTATCTAGAGGTTATACTCCTTCTGTTTTTGCAGCTATGCCAAAACTTCTTGAAAGAGCCGGCAATTCAGATATTGGTTCTATTACTGGATTATATACAGTTTTAGTAGAAGGTGATGATTTTAATGAACCTATTTCGGATACGGCAAGAGGAATACTTGATGGACATATTATGCTTACAAGAGATTTGGCAGCAAAAGGATATTATCCTGCAATAGATGTGCTTCATAGTATAAGTCGTGTTATGCCTGATATTGTTGATTCTGAGCAGCTTCAAATTGTAAATAGAATGAAAGAACAGATTTCGATATTTAGAGAATCGGAAGATTTAATTAATATTGGGGCATACGAAAAAGGAACGAATAGCAAAATTGACTTAGCTATTGAAAAAAATGATATATATAATGATTTTTTAACTCAATTAGTTGAAGAAAAAGCCATATATGAAGAGGTTGTTGCAAAAATGAAAGAAATCTCTGAATAATTATGATTTAGGGGTATTAAAATATGAAAAAATTTGTTTTTACATATGAAAAAATTTTACGTTTAAAAGTTGAACTTGAAAATGAAGCTAAGAACGAATTAGCAGTAGCAATTCAAAAAAAAGTAAAACTTAAAACGAAATTGGAAAAATTTGTTGATGATCAAAATAAATATTTAGTTCATCTGAATGAATTGATTTCAAAAGGTGTTAAAGCAAGTGAATTAAAAAGGTTTAATTCTGAGAAATCTTATTTTACAAAAGGAATTTCAGAAATCAAGAGAAGTATTGAAAAACAAGAAATTGCAATTATTGAAAGAAGGCATGAACTTACCGAAGCTCTTAAGGAAACAAAGAAATTTGAGAAATTAAAAGAAAAAGAATATGAAAAATATGTTGAAGAAATATTTGTGAGTGAAAGAAAAACAATTGAGGAAATCGTAAATTATAATAATTATAAATTGAGTGGTGATAAAAATGGCAGGTAGAGGAAAAACAGTATTAGGAATTATAATATTATTGATAGTAATAATTGTATTGCCAATAATTATATTTGGTTCTATTTATTTTTTAAATGAAGATTTTCAATTAGAAGCAAATAGAGTGCTTGCAGATGCACCAGGTCCAATAGGAAAATATTTCGAGAAAATGCCTACTGAGAGCGAAAAACAAACTCAAATTATGGAAATCTCAAAATATATGTTAGATATTGATGAATCTAGGGCTGTAGATAAATTAGAAAAAATAAAAGCTGAGGATTCAAAGCTTTATGAAAATATTATTAAGTATATGCTTAGAAGTAATCCAAACAGAACAAAGGATGTTTTGGATGTTATTAGGAATCATGAAATTAATAAGGATTTGATAGCGACGACGATTGATGAAATAAATGAAGAAGTGGATAGTAATTATAAAGAAGATGCTACTGAACTTTTAAATTTAAGTTTACCATTCGCAAAAGAAGAGATGGAAAAAATAATTTTATCATCAGTTAATGGGCATTTGCTTCTGACTGAAATTCTTAAGAATCTTGAAGATGAAAATATTGCAAAACTGTTAGATGCATTAAATGATGAAGATTTCAATATTATTATAAATAAGTTTTCAAAAGATCATCAAGCAAAAATTAAGAAAATTATTTCGAATAAAAGGGCTAGAAAAAATGATTTAAGTAGTATTATTCAAATTTATAAAACAAAAAATGCAGATGAACTTGCTACAATTTTAGTAAAAGAAGGCCAGTATAGTATGGAAGAGCTTGTTTTTATTTATGAAGAAATCGGTCCAAAACTTGCTGGTAGAGTACTTTCTAAAATTCAAAATGAAGCTTTTAGCATTGAATTAACTAGTAAAATAAAAGAAAATCAGATACTAAAAACTGGAAAAGACATTTTAACAAAAGATATTTTAAAATCTCTTAAATTGTTTTCTGAATATGACGATAATCTAAATGAGCTAACTGATATTTATAGTACTATGGAAGCTAATAAAGTTGCGTCTGTTTTAGAAGGAATCATGAGAAGTTCTAGGTTGCCAGAAGTTTATACGTTAGATAATGGCGAAGTTATAGAAATTCATGATGAAGATATTGCAATTGAAATAATAAATAATTTTAATGATGCAAAAAAAGGCGAAATTATTAGTTATATGACAGATTCCATGGCTTCTCAAGTTAGCAGAAAATTAAGTATTCCAGTTGAATACTAATAACTGATAAGGAGGTGAATATATGGGATGTGAAGTTTTAAACGTTTGCAATATTAAAACTGAAACCATCAAATTTGATAAAAAAAATGATTTTACTAAAAAAGATAATGATTTTAAGAAAACTTTTGAATCTGTGAAAAAAAATGATAATGAATCAAATAAAAAAAATGAACCTTTGAAAAAGAACGAAGTAAAAGAAGAGAAAACAGTTAATAATGAAGTTAAAGATCATAAAGTTGATGTTAAAAATGATGAAAATAAAATAAAATTTTCAGAAGAAAATAAAAAATCAGAAATAACTAATGAGGAAATGGATAAATTAAAAGAACTTCTTGAATCGTTAGGTCTTGATGTTACAGATGAAATGTTAATGGAATTATCATCGAAATTTGATTTAAGTGATATTAATCAAATGATAGATTTAATAAGTTTTATTAATAGCGAAACTCTGGAAACGCCTGATTTTGAAAATGTTTTGGATTCATTAAAAGATTT
>JAUCFZ010000142.1 GCA_030377915.1 Clostridiaceae bacterium HSG29 | reverse complement strand
CTCATTCATTAAATATGATGATCCAATCATTTTCCATGAATACTTATCAACTTTATTATCTATAAATGCTTTTCTATCCGTTCCTTTTTCTCTTATAATTTCAGCTTTTTCAATAAATTTTTCATTATTAATAAATATTGCTCCACCTTCTCCTCCTGAAGTAATATTTTTAGTATCATGAAAACTTATACAACTAAAATCACCAATTGTACCAAGTGCTTTTCCTTTATATTTAGCTCCAATTCCTTGGGCATTATCTTCAATTAAATAAATTCCATTTTTTTTAAGTATAGGCAATAATTCATCAAAATTAATACTACTTCCACCATAATTAACTGTAACTACAACCTTTGTTTTATCAGTTATTGCTTTTTTTATTTCATCAATTGAAATATTCATTGTATCAGGTTTAACATCTACGAATACAATTTTACATCCTCTTAAGGCAAACGCATTTGCAGTCGAAACAAAAGTATACGACGGCATTATTATTTCATCATTTTCATTTAAATCTAATAAAATTCCACTCATTTCAAGAGCACTTGTACATGAAGGTAAAAGCATTACTTTATTAATATTATATTTGTTTTCTAAAAGTTCACAAACTTTTTTTGAATATTTACCATCACCGTGCAATGTTTTATTTTGCATTGCATCTTTGATATATTCAATTTCATTTCCCGTATAAAATATCTTATTAAATTCAATCATAATTTCTCCTAAAAACAATAAAACAAAAATTCGTAGCACTATACTACGAATTTTAGTTTATCATATTTTTTTGTTTTTTTCTACTGAACTACATCATAACCTTTAGCAGTCCATCCAAGTGGTGCATTTGTTTCAGTACCCATACCACCATTAAGTGATACAGCGTCATAACCTAATAATTTTAATGCAGCTGTTGTTTGTCCTGCAGTTTGACCTGAGTAACATTGAACTACAATCTTTTTATCTTTTGGAAGATCTGCAAATCCATCAAACATTGCAGTTCCATAAGGAAGATTCTTCGCTGTTTTTATATGGCCTTTATCATAATCATCTTTCTTTCTGATTGATAATAAATAGAAATCTTCTTCAGTATCTATCATTTCTTTTAAATTATCTTCAGAAATTTTATAATTTTTAAATTTAGTTTCTTTTACATCTGCTAATCCACTAAAATATGCATCCATTGCTTCTTGTATAGTTGGATTAATTTCTGTTACTGCGCCATCAAAAGTAGTTGCTTCTGTAACTGTTACTGCTTCAACACCTTCAACTTTTGAAATACCAAAGTTCCATCCATATTTTACACTTCTTGCATTAAATCCTGCAATATTTAAATTTGCTACAGTTTGTCCTGCAGTTTGTCCTGAATAACAATATACAAATACTGGTTTATCATTAGGAATATTTGCTAAATTATCGCTAATTGCAGTTCCCCAAGGTAAATTTACAGCACCTTTTACATGACCTTCAGCATATGCGTCTGGTTGACGAATATCTAAAATTGTCATTGCTTCATCAGCTTTTACCATTTCTACAAAATCAACTTGCGCCATTAAATAACTATGAGCTGGTTTGTTTTCATAATATGATTTTACTGCATCTACAATTATTGAGCTTTCTACTTCATAACCTTTAGTAGCCCATCCAAGTGGTGCATTTGCTGTAGTACCCATACCACCATTAAGTGATACAGCGTCAAATCCTAATAATTTTAATGCAGCTGTTGTTTGTCCTGCAGTTTGACCTGAGTAACATTGAACTACAATCTTTTTATCTTTTGGAAGATCTGCAAATCCATCAAACATTGCTGTTCCGTATGGAAGGTTATGTGCTGTTTTTATATGGCCTTTATCATAATCATCTTTCTTTCTGATTGATAATAAATAGAAATCTTCTTCAGTATCTATCATTTCTTTTAAATTATCTTCAGAAATTTTATAATTTTTAAATTTAGTTTCTTTTACATCTGCTAATCCACTGTAATATACATCCATTGCTTCTTGTATAGTTGGATTAATTTCTGTTACTGCTCCATCAAAAGTAGTTGCTTCTGTAACTGTTACTGCTTCAACACCTTCAACTTTTGAAATACCAAAGTTCCATCCATATTTTACACTTCTTGCATTAAATCCTGCAATATTTAAATTTGCTACAGTTTGTCCTGCAGTTTGTCCTGAATAACAATATACAAATACTGGTTTATCATTAGGAATATTTGCTAAATTATCGCTAATTGCAGTTCCCCAAGGTAAGTTTACAGCACCTTTTACATGACCTTCAGCATATGCGTCTGGTTGACGAATATCTAAAATTGTCATTGCTTCATCAGCTTTTACCATTTCTACAAAATCAACTTGTGCCATTAAATAACTATGAGCTGGTTTGTTTTCGTAATATGATTTTACTGCATCTTCAATTACATTTATATCTTGTGGTGCTTCTTCTACTTCTGGCGCTTTTTCTTCTACTTCTGTTACTTCCATGCTTGTTTTTTCAACTTCTGGTGCCTGTGTTCCACATGCAACTAAACTAAATGAAAGAACTAAAATTAATAATAAACTAAGTATTCTTTTGTTAAAATTCATTATATCCTCCTATAAATTGCTTCAATTAAGAAGCATCTTGACTAGTTATTGGTGCTACTTCCACTTCAACTGTTGGAGATTCCTTCTCTTGCCACTCAAGATATGCTCCATCATATACTTTTACATTTTCAAATCCTGCTTCATCAAGTATTGCCATAACCAAACTAGCTCTATATGATGATTTACAATATAACATAATTTCATCGTCTTTTTTCAATCCCAAATCACTATAAAAAAGGAATGAATCTCTTGAAGATTTAAAAGTTCCATCAGAATAATAATTATTTGTGTGTGGATATAAAATTGCATTTTTAATATATCCTTCTTCAAATTCAGCTATTGATCTAACATCGATTAATTTTACATTTTCAAATTCATCTGCATTGTCAGAAAAATCTTTAACTTTATCAAAGCTTGCTAAATAACTTTCATCTGCGTCTTTTGCTTGATAAGTAGTTTTTTCGATTTCTGGTTTTTCTATAGACATTTCAAGACCTAATTTTTCTAATGCTGTTGTTCCATTGTTAATAATTTTTACATTTTCATGACCATAAACTTTAAGCGTCCACCAAACTCTTCCAGCGTAAACTCCACCTTTATCATCATAAATATAAAGCATTGTATCTTTGTTAATTCCTGCATTACCTAAAACTTCTTCAACAATGTTCTTTGGCGCAATTGTTGCAGCCACTGGTTCAGCTACTACAATTTGACTTGGGCTTAAATGAATTGCATTTTTTAAATGCCCTTTTGAATATGCTTCTTCATTTCTTGCATCAATCACTTGTATATTATCTTCCATATTGAGATAAACTTCTTTTACCTCCGATGCTTCAACAAAATTCATACTTTCATCATATGAAGTATTAGTTGAGCATGCTGCAAATACCAATGTGCTTAAAATTAATAAAAAAACTATACTAATGCGTTTTCCTTTAAATATCATATTTTTCCTCCATTTAATAAAATTTGTGAGATTATTATTAATAATGTCGAATTGTTAAATTTTCTACAATTCAAATTAAAAACATGTATTTGAATAAATAAAGTATACCCCATATTGTTAATGTATGGTTAATGTATTTGCTTATGTAATATTAGTTATTTAAATAACAATCTTTTTGCATCCCTTTGACCTATTGAAGAAATCCCTGTA
>JAUCFZ010000141.1 GCA_030377915.1 Clostridiaceae bacterium HSG29 | reverse complement strand
GTTATATGGTGTAGGAACATTAGATATGAAATCTGGAGTAGTTGCAATAATTTTAGCTCTTAAAGAATTTCAGAAGAATCATGAAAAATTTAAAGGGAAAATATTATATAGTTTTGTATCAGATGAAGAAGGGCCATATGGTTTAGGAACTGATGCAGTAATAAATGCAGGTTTTGCTAAAGAAGCAGATGTTGCAATTATTACCGAGCCTAGTAGTGGATTTAGTGATGTAAAGTTTCCGTGTTTATCTTTGGGCGCAAGAGGAGGTTTTTCTTATAAAGTAGAATTTTTTGGAAAAGCTGCACATGGTGCAAATCCTGAAAAAGGAATAAGTGCGATAATTGATGCCAGTAAATTCGCTGTAGAATTAAAGAAAGTAGAATTACCGTATGAAAAAGAATTGGGCTCTGGATCTAACTGCGTTGTAGAAATAAATGGTGGTGGAGCATCATGTTCTGTTGCTGATTATGCGTATGTTAAAGTATTTAGACACATAAATATGGAAGAAAATAAAGAAACGATTATTAATGAAATCAAAGATGTAATAAGTAAAATTGATATTAAATCTACCTATAATATTGAATTTAGAAAATCTCCATCTAAAGAAACTGAAGGATTTTTATCATATCTTGTTGATAAGGAAGATAAATACGTTAAAAAATTTATTTCTTCAATTAAGAATATTACTGATGAAGAACTTGTAATTAATTATTTTTCAAGTATTGGTGATTTTAATTATGTGGGTTCAAGACTTAATATACCAACAATTGTATTTGGAGCAAGTGGAGAAAATTATCATTCACCTAACGAATATGTTTCAATTGACTCAATAGTAAAAACTAGTAAAGTTGTTTATAATTACTTTGAAAAACTTTTATCTATCTAATACACAAAAAACTGTCCTTTATGGTCAGTTTTTTGTGTATAATATAAAAAAAGGGAGAGGGATTATTATGTTTGATTTAACGTTATATAATGGAAAAATTTATTCAATTACTGAAGAAAATGAATGTTTTAATTATATTGTTATTAAAGATGGAATTATTAAAGAAATTGGAAATAGCAATCTTAAAGAAGTTATTGAAAATTCAAAAAGAGTTATTGATTTAGATGGGAAAACTATTCTTCCATCATTTTCTGATGGACATGTTCATTTAGTTCAAACAGGACTTAATTATTTAGGTTTAGATTTAAGTGGTGTAACAACAATAGATGAAGTTTTAAGTTTAATTAGTGAACGCAGTAAAAATGTTTCTCCTGGTAAATTGATTCGTGGAATACATTTTGACGTTACTAGAATTAAAGAAAGAAGATTTCCCACTAAAAGAGAATTAGATGATGTTTCAAATAATAATCCGGTATGGATAAATAGTATAGAGTTTCATATGAGTGCTGTAAACTCAATGGCACTTCATTTAGTTAATTTACCTTATTTTATTGATGGTATTGCAAGAGATGAAAGAAATTTACCTGAAGGTTTCTTATCGGGTAAAGCAAGTGCTTATTTTAGAAACAGAGTTTTTGAAAAAATTACTGATAGAGAAAGAATGCTAGGCGTAAATATTGCCATTGAATCTATTATTTCAAAAGGAGTAACATCAGTTCATGCAATGGAAGGTGGATATTCGTTTCATGATAAGGACGTGCAATTTATTTTAAAGAATAAAAATAAGTTTCCCATAGATATTCATCTTTTTTATCAATCGTATGATATTGAAAAAATAGTTGAAAATAATTTAAAGAGAATTGGGGGAGACATTTTTATCGATGGTTCCTTTGGCTCTAAAACAGCTGCAATTTCAGAAAATTATATTGATTCTGAAATGAATGGGAAATTATATTTTAATGATGATGAATTGGATTATTTTATTAAAAGTTCATTGAAAAATAAATTACAAATTTCACTCCATACAATTGGTGATAGAGCTATAGATCAAGCATTAAAAAGTTTTGAAAAGTATTTAATTAGTGATGAGGATAAAGCTTTGCGTCATCGATTAGAACATTTTGAATTAGCAAGTGATAAGCATATTGAAATTGCAAAAAAACTAAATATTGATATTTCTGTACAACCTGTATATGAAAATTTATGGGGTGGTATGAATCAAATGTATGAAAAACGATTAGGGAAAAGATATTTAGAGACTAATAGATTTAGAAAATATATTGATAATGGATTAAATTTGATTGGTGGAAGTGATAGTGATGTAACAGAAATTAATCCTATTTTAGGTATTCATAGTGCGGTAAATCATCCAAAGGAAAATTCTAGAATAAGTGTATTAGAGGCAATAAGAATGTTTACTTATAATTGTCAATATTCAGTTTTTAAAGAAAATGAAAAAGGAACTTTAGAGAAAGATAAAACTGCAGATTTTATTATATTAGATGCAGATCCATTTGCTATAAATAAAAAGAATATTAAAGATATAAATGTACTATTTACATATAAAGATGGATTTTGCATATATTCGAGAGGTGATGACCTTGAGTAGAATAAAATTTACTCTGTTAGGAAATCCGAATATATTTTTGAATGAAAAACGGATTACTGATGAATTTAGTTCAAAATCAAAAGCATTAATATTTTATTTGCTTTTAAATAGTAATAAAACTTATTCAAGAGAATATCTTTCTTTTCATTTATGGCCTAATAGCAATAAGAAAGCAGCATTTTCAAATCTCAGATATAACTTATGGAAAATAAATAATTATTTTGAAAAGAGTGGTATTGGAGATATTATATATACTAAAAATGATAAAATTGGATTAATTGATATATTTGATTATGAATCCGATCTTAATAATTTAATAGATTTAAAAAAATCAGATGAACTAATTGATAAGGAAAAAGTTAGAATTTTATATAAAGGTGATTTTTTAGAAGGGTTTTATTTAAGAGAGAGTTTGGATTATAATGATTGGGTATTCTTTGAGCGCGAAAAAATTCAGAGAATTTATATTGAAATTCTTAATAGTCTGTTAAAGTTATATGAAGATAATAAAATGTATAATAAAACAATAAGTTTATTAGAGAATATGATTCAAATAGATCCGTATAATGAAATTCTTTATTCAAAAATTATTAATGTATTTTTATTTAAAGATGATAAAGTTTTCGCTTTAAAATATTACAATAAATGTGTTAATATTTTGAGAGAAGATTTAAATATTTCACCTAAAGAGTCTACTAAAAAACTGCTTGCAAGAATTAAAAATAAAGTTGATAATGAAAATAATATAGAAATTGAAAATAAGAAAATAAAATTAAATATTGAATATATTGAAGGAATAAATAATGATTTTTTCTATATCAATCAAATATTAAAACAAATATATGAAAATCTAGGAGTTAAATTAAAATTATATATTAATCCTAATTATTTATGTGAAATAGCAAAGCTTTGCATTAATTATGAACAACTTATTGATATTAATGAAAATAATAATAGAAATAAATCAATAGATACTATACGAATATATGATTCTATAATAGAATTTTTTAGATTATTGGGAAATAATTATTATATTGAAATTCAATTAATTGGATTTATAAAAATGGATGAATTATCAAAATCAATTATTAAGCGAATTGATAAATATAAGAATATTAGAATTATTGTGAAATAAAAATTATAATATGTGAAATGAATTACAAAAATATTGAGTAGTTCATTTTTTTTTGCAACAAAAAACCCTCTATTAAAAATAGAGGGATTGATTTCAAAGAACTTTTCTAGACGGCTGGCTGTCATGCTACTT
>JAUCFZ010000140.1 GCA_030377915.1 Clostridiaceae bacterium HSG29 | reverse complement strand
TTGAAATTGTTAGAAATTTTTCACTTTTTCAATAAACTCATTAATATTTTGAATTTTTAAGTTCTTAAATTTCTTTCTCCATTTACTAAAAGGATGATTTCTTAAATAAATACCAAGCACTTCTTTTTCAAATTGTAATAGAATATCTTCATTTAATTCCTTAATATTTGGAATATCATAATTAATTATTGAATCATTTCCAATAGAATTATTTACTTCAAAAAACGAAACTTGTCCTCTTACATTTTTTCTTGAATTTGTATGAACACTTGAAACAACTCTATCAAATATTGCTAAAAGTTGGGATCTATATAACTTAAATTCATCAAAAGCTCCTGCTTTTATTAAACTTTCAATATCACGCTTATTTAGCTCAGAAGATTCAATTCTTTCACAAAATTCTACAAATCCACTAAATGATTTAATTTTTCTTTTAGTTTCAATTTCTTTAATAATTCCAGTCCCTACATTTTTTATTGCAAGTAACCCATATCTAATATTGCCATTTTCAACAGCAAAATTTTTATATGATTTATTTATATTAGGACTTAAAAGTTCAATTCCAAGATCTTTGGAATTTTGAATATAAAGAGATAATTTTGAATGATTTCCCAATACACTTGTCATTAATGCTGCCATAAATTCAACTTTATAATGCGTTTTTAAATATGCAGTCTGATAAGCTATGACAGCATATCCTGCTGCATGAGATTTATTAAATGCATACTTTGCAAAATCAACCATATCATCGAATATTATATTTGCAATTTCCTTATTTACTCCTCTTCTTATACATCCTTCTACTATTACATCACCATTAGAATCAACTTGTCCATATATAAATGTTTCACGTTCTTTTTTCATTACTTCAATTTTTTTCTTACCCATTAAACGTCTTACCAAATCACTTCGCCCATATGAATAACCAGCAAGTTTTCTAACTATTTCCATTACTTGTTCCTGATATACTAATATTCCATATGTTACTTCTAAAATTGGTTTTAATAAAGGATGAATATAAGTAATATTTTCAGGATTGTTTTTGTTTTTTATATACATTGGAATTGATTCCATTGGTCCTGGCCTATATAGTGAAAGTCCAGCAATAATATCCTCAATATTTTTAGGTTTTAATTGTTTCATAAATTTTTGCATTCCTGACGACTCTAGTTGAAAAACACCAAGAGTATCACCTTTTGAAATCAACTCATATGTTTTAGCATCTTCTATATCAATATTCTCAATAACAATTCTCTTATTTAAGTTTTTTTCAATAAGTAAAATTGTATTCTTTATTATAGTTAAAGTTCTAAGACCTAAGAAATCCATTTTTAGTAAACCAAGCTCTTCAAGTAATGTCATATCATATTGCGTTGTAATACTATGATCTTGCATATATAAAGGTACATAACTATCAACAGTTTTTTTTGAAATTACAACTCCTGCAGCATGAGTTGAAGCATGTCTTGGAACACCTTCTAGTCTTTTTGAAAATTTAATAAGAGTTTTTATCTCCTCGTCCCCATATACTAATTCAATTAATTCTTTATTATTTTTTAACTCATCATCTAAAGAATTCATTCTATTTATTGTTTTTGCCACTTTATCAACTTTTGAATAAGTAATATTTAAAACTCTACCAACATCTCTTACTGCAGCTCGAGCCGCCATTGTACCAAATGTAATAATTTGTGAAACATTATCAACACCATATTTATTAATTACATATTCAATAACTTCATGCCTTCTTGTATCTTCAAAATCAATATCAATATCAGGCATAGTAATTCTTTCAGGATTAAGAAATCTTTCAAAAATCAATCCATATTTTATTGGATCAACATCAGTAATTTTTAAGGAATATGCAACTAAGGAACCACCTGCACTTCCTCTGCCTGGCCCTACATAAATTCCTTTTTCCTTAGCAACTTTTATAAAATCCCATACAATTAAAAAATAGTCTTCAAAACCCATTTGTTTTATAACATCAAGTTCATTTTGAAGCCTTAATTTTAATTTTTCATCTATTATTTCGTATCGTTCTTTAAGTCCATCAACACAAAGAGCTTTTAAATATTCATAACTAGTAAGATTAGATTCTATTTTATAAACAGGTAAATGCATTTTTGAAAAATCAAAATCATAATAACATTTATCTGCAATTTCAACTGTATTATCTAAGCAATTTTCAACATTTTCAAATATTTCATACATTTCATCATAACTTTTTAAATAAAATTCATTTGATGGGAATTTCATTCTATTAGTTTCTTCCATAATTTTTCCAGTTTGAATACATAATAAAGCATCATGAATTATACTATCTTCTTTATTCAAATAATGTACATCATTAGTAGCAACTAATTTAACATCAATTTCTTTAGATAGTTTGATTAATCCACGATTCACTTTTTTTTGGCTTTCAATATTGTGATCTTGCATTTCTAAATAAAAATCATCTTTAAATATTCTTTTAAAATTAAGCGCTATTTCTTTAGCTTTATTATAATTATCATTTAATATTTCTTTCTGTATTTCGCCAGCTAAACAACCGCTTAATACAACGAGTCCCTCAGAGTACTTCTCAATTGTTTCATAATCAACTCTAGGTTTATAATAAAAGCCCTCTTTGTAACTTATAGAAACAAGTTTAATCAAATTTTGATATCCAATATCATTTTTTACGAGCATAATTAAATGCCCAATAGATTTATCCCTTGCAGCATTTTTATCTGAAAGTTTTCTTTGGGCAGTATATAGTTCACAACCAATAATCGGTTTTATATTATTTTTTTTTGCTAATTTATAAAATTTAACTACACCAAACATAGACCCATGATCTGTAATTGCTACTGCGTCCATGTTTAAATCTTTTACTTTTTGAAATACTTCATTTAATTTTACAAAGCCATCAAGAAGACTATACTCTGTGTGCAAATGAAGATGCACAAATTTTTTACTTAACATATTCACTCCATAATTCATAAATTATATTTTTAACATCACTATTTATCTCAGGAATATAATAATCAATTAACTCATCATATTTAATTGAAGTATATTTCACTTTTACACTTTTAATAAATTGTAATTCAGAACTTGGCATACTTTTAAAATCTACTATTGGAAGTTTATTGAGCTTTGTATTTCCATATATAACTCCTTGAGTTTCTCCACTAATAATATCATTTAAAACAACAAGCGAAGCAGATTTATTATTTGATTTATTTAATACAGCAAAATAATCAACATTACCTGTTGTTCCTTCGTCAATAACAAAAGTATTGCATCCTTTAGGAAATATTGAATCCGCAATATTTTCAGTAGTTCTATTGTAATCCATTGACATCGAAAATAAAAGTTCTCCTTCACTTAAAAGTTTGTCCATATCATCATTTGATTCAGGATATGAATCTCCATTATTATATAAATAAGAATCTAGTTCGATAAGATAATCAATTCCTGGTTTCACATATTCATAAATAGTATCTTTATCAATAGCTATTTGATTCAAATCCTCAAAATCTACTTTTGATAAAATAGCAGATAAAATAAATGCCATTCCAGTTTTAGTATTCGGATCAGGATAAGTTATCATCCCTTTATTTTTTTTAGCAATTTCTAATAATTCATCATATGATACTGGTGTTTCATATAATATATCTTCATTATTAATGAAAACCAATTGATCCTTAAAAATAGGAACTTCAAAATTATCTATTTTAATTCCTTGATCATATTCTAAAATATATTCCTTATTTTTCAAATTTGTATAGTAATTAGGAAGTTTAATTAAAACATCTGGATATAAATACTGATTTTCATTTAACTCTTTAAATTCA
>JAUCFZ010000139.1 GCA_030377915.1 Clostridiaceae bacterium HSG29 | reverse complement strand
GTAATATATTGCATTGGTAAACACAAAATAAATGATTTTAAAAAAAGTTTAAAGGAATACTATTGTGGATTTACAGAAGAAAGAACTGTTTTTAAAGGTAGAATAATAAACAAAAGGCTAATGGAACTATGCTTAGAATGCGGGAAGGGAGCTATAAATAAAAAAATACCATCATTCATAATGGATTTGCCTTTAGATTTGCTAGATGAATTTTTAAACGGATATATGAGTGGAGATGGTTGTTATAATGAAGTTTGTTATAGTGCTAGTAGTATAAGTAGAAAATTAATATATCAATTAGGGCAAGTTGTGGTTAAGCTATACAACACACCTTATTCTATTTATTTTGTAAAGCGACCAAAAAAAACTATAATAGAGGGCAGAACCGTAAATCAAAACGATACTTGGTCTATATCATTTAATAAAGAAAAAAGAAAGCAAAACAATGGAGTTTTTTTAGATGAAAATGTTTATCTCCCCTTTAAATCAAAAGAATTAATAATAAATAACACAGAATATGTTTTTAATTTTGAAGTAGAAGAAGATAATAGTTATGTTGCTAATAATTGCATAGTTCACAACTGTCAAAGTTTTAGTGTGGCAGGAAAACAGGCAGGAGGAGATGAGGACAGTGGAACCAATTCGAGTTTAATGTGGGAAACTGTAAGAATAATTGAAAAGTTAAATCCTAAATTTATACTTTGGGAAAATGTAAAAAATGTATTGAGCAAAAAACACAAACATAATTTTGACAAATATGTAAGCCAACTTGATGAACTAGGATATAATTCATACTGGCAAGTCTTAAACACTAAAGATTATGGATTGCCACAGAACCGAGAAAGAGTATTTTGCTTGAGCATTAAAAAAGAACTAGATAAAGGCTTTGAGTTTCCTGCAAAACAAGAATTGAAACTAAGATTAAAAGATATGCTTGAAAAAGAAGTTGACGAGAAATATTATTTAAAATTGAATAACTACGTTCAAAAAAAATATAAAGAATTTACAGAAGAAAAAGAATATATACCTGAACTATTTAACCCTTATAATAAATCTGAAATACAAGACATATCACCTACACAAACAACGCAATGTGGAAGTACCACAAGTAGTGCTACCGTATTAAAAAAAGAACCTAAGATAATAAAAGTTGGTCAATTAGAATCTTCTTTTGAACAAAGTGGAAGGGTGCACTCTCCAGAAGGTATAAGCCCTACTGTTATGGGGAATAGTCATGGAAATACGAGTGGTGGGTATAATGCTACTAAAATACTAAATGGTTTTAGAATAAGGAAATTAACACCAAAAGAATGTTGGAGACTTCAAGGATTTTCAGATGAACAGTTTACAAAAGCTGCATACTTCTCGCTTGAAGAATCGAAAAAATTATTAAAAACAAGAAAGAGATATAAAACAGATAAAAGAAGTGACGGAGAATATGTAGAAAAAACATCATCAAGTCAACTCTACAAACAAGCAGGAAATTCAATAAGTGTTACAGTTTTAGAAGTTATATTTAAACAACTGGTAAAATTTGGGTATATAAATAATAATTGAAGGAGATGAATGATTGAAATGAAATTACAAGACTACATTAGATATGAAACAAAAGCAGCAGGAAGATTTTTAAATGAAAATATAAATAAAGAAGTTATTGATATTTCCTACAAAAAAGAAACAGAAAATCATATTACTTTTAATGTTTATGTTGTTGGAGAAAAAGATTGTATCGAAGTAAGAATTAAAAAGCAGGGTTAGGATAATTTATAAAATAAAATAAGGAGGAGTTAATATGAAGTATCAAGGATCGAAGAATAGGCATGCGAAAGAGCTGTTACCAATAATATTAGCAGATAGGAAAGAAGGACAATACTTTTACGATTTGTTTGCGGGAGGGCTCAACATAATAGATAAAGTTGATGGAAATAGAATAGCGAATGATATTCACCCTTATTTAATTCCAATGTTTAGAGAATTACAGAAAGGTTGGATACCTCCCCTCAATGTTACAAATGAAGAATGGCGAGATATAAGAGATAATAAAGAAAAGTATCCAAAACACTTAGTTGGTTATGTTGGGTTTAATAGTTATGGTGCAAGATTTTTCGAAGGTTATAGGAGAGACAAAGTAGGAAAAAGAGATTACTGGAAGGAACATTATAATAACATAATGAAACAACTTCCAAATATAAAAACCATAACATTTATCAACAAATCATATGATGAAGTTGAATTACAGCTTAATAGTATATTATATTGTGATATTCCATACAAATCAACTAAAAAATATTCTACAGGTAATTTTGATTACGATAAATTCTACCAATGGTGTATCGAAAAACACAACGAAGGTCATCAAGTATTCATATCAGAATATTATATGCCGAGCGATTTTAAATGTGTATGGCAGAAAGAAGTGAATAGTAGTTTAACAAAAGACACTGGAAGTAAAAAGAATGTTGAAAAATTATTTATTGTAAAATAAAATTTAACTTTACAGAGGAGTTGATGGAATGTGGTATTTAGGAGGTAAAATAAGATTGTCTAAATATATAGTACCTATAATTAAATATTATATTAAATCTGAGAATAGTCTGTTTATAGATTTGTTTTGTGGTGGATGTAATATTATAGACAAAATAGATAATACTAATAATAAAATAGCAAACGATAATAATAAATACCTAATATCTATGTGGAATAATATAGACAAGGTTGATTTATCTGAAATAAAAATAACAAAAGAACATTATGATGAGGTGAGAAATAACAAAGATTATTATGAAGATTGGTATGTCGGTTTTATTGGGTTTCATTTTTCATATGGTGGAAAATTTTTCGGAGGTTTCGCTAGGAGTAGATATGAGGATCACATAGAAAGAAGTTGTACAAAGACCATAAAACAATATGAATATCTTAAAAATGTTTATTTTTCTCATCAAGATTATAAATATTACTCCAATGTTAAAGATGCTGTTATATATTGTGACTCACCTTATGATAATTGTACTCAAAAATCCACAAAATACTTATCAAGTTTTGATCATAGGGAGTTTTGGGAGTGGGTTAGAAAGATGTCGAAGTATAATACTGTGTTGATTAGTGAAAAAATAGCACCAGATGATTTTGAGGTCATATGGGAAAAGAGTCATAATAGTAATATGAGTTATATAAAATCTGATAAAACAAGCGAAAAATTATTTAAATATAAAAGAAGTTGAGAAATGAGTTGTTATAAAATAAAATTTGACTTCTCCTAACTTGTGTGGTATAATAGTATAGGAAGGAGAAAGGAGTGTGATTAAAGTAATCCAAAGACTTGGAAATAAAATTAGAGGAGGGGTATAAATGGAAATAATGTTAAGTGAGTTAAAATGTGATAAAGATAATATTTTGAATAATCCAGAGTGGGAGGTTATAGATATAGGAAAATATAAAGATCATAAGTTATTCTATAAAAATAATGGAGATAAAAGTGGATTTGAATTTATTTCAGTAAGATATTGTGGCGGAGATAAATGGAATAATTTCACTGAAGTTGAAATACTATTCTCTGGAGTAGCTTATTGGGATGGAATAAGACATTTATGGTTCGGAGATTCAGATACTGAAACTGAACCCTATTGGTATTGTTGTGAAGATATGCAGGAATATATAGATTTATTTCAAGAGTTACAAAACTTGACTAAAATACATTGTAGAATAGATTAGTAGAGATGGGTTAAATATGATAGACCTGAAAGTCAAGGCGGGGCTTGGATATTGGCGAATAAGATGAGGGTGGTGAGATAATGTTTATATTAAGTCAAGATAAGATCAAATTAATACCCCTTCATATTTCTCG
>JAUCFZ010000138.1 GCA_030377915.1 Clostridiaceae bacterium HSG29 | reverse complement strand
AACCCTATAAGATAAAGAATTAAACAAGAAATGTTTCTCTAAATTAATAATTCTTTCTTACAGAGTTCTTAATATAAATATCTAATAGAAATTCTTAACAAAGTGCATTTCACTTCCTCGGTTTCCTATTATATCCTACAAAAAATAAAAAAATCCTGAGCAAATGAACTCAGAATATTTCGTTAAATTTTTATCATTGTTATCCTACCAAATAGCACAATAGGCTTTTATTTATATTTATTAAGAATTTCTTCTGGAATATGACAGTAATCATTTGGACATCTTTCCAACCTATCTTGATGTTCTTCTGCACTTTTTAAGTAATTCATTAGTGGCAATATTTCAACAACAATAAGATTTTTATCTTTTCTATTATTAATAAATCCTTTTGCTTTCTTTAAATGTTTAGAATTTTCACTGTATACGCCAGTTCTATATCGCTCTCCTATATCCTGACCTTGTTTATTCAAACTATAAGGATCAATTATTTCAAAAAAATACTCCATTAACTTCTCAATAGTTATAAGTCTTGGATCAAATTCTGTTTTTACACATTCTGAAAAACCATCATAATCACCATCAATTGTATCGCTTGCTCCATTCGCTCTCCCAGCTTCTGTAGATATTACTCCAGGTAATGTTTTTATATAAGCTTGTACTCCCCATAGACATCCCCCTGCAAAATATATTATTTCCATATAATCCATCCTCCAAAATAACGTCTTATATTGAGCTCTTCTAGAATTTTATTCAAAACTTCTTTCTGATACAGCATTTAAAAATCCAATCACATAGACATCTCTACAATACTTATAATTTTTATGTGATTCTTTTCTAAATAAAGTAGTTAATTTATCCTTTGAAATTTCAACTTTCACAGATTTAAACATATCTAACATATCTTCACTACTTAATGATAGTGCAATTTTCATTTTTTTAAGTACAACATTGTTAATACTTTTATCATCCTCAACTAATGTTGGTTGTCTTTTTTCTTGTCCAGCCTTTAAAGGTTTTTCTCCTCTAAACATTACAATCAAACCATTTAGAAATGATTCTAAATCTTCATATTTTAAAGGTTTTTTATTTTCTCCTCGTAATAACAATTCAGCTTCAGCTTCTGATATTTCTATCTTATCTAATTTAAATATTCTAACTAAATCAACAGCTTCAAAATCTAAAGCTTCACTAATTTTCATTAATATTTTAGCATTCTTCATAATCCCTCCATAGTATACACTCAAATAAGCTTTCATAATTATACCATATATTATATCTAGGCGCTAAGTTAAAAACAGCAAACTTTCTTGTTGTTTTACCAGCGTTTATTTATAACAGTTGATAACTAATACTATCAGACATTATTCTTCCCCTAATATTACCCAATCATTTTCCATCGCAACTTGTCTTAATCCATCATCTGGATTTACAGCAATTGGATTTCCAGTAAGATTCATAATATCATAATCATAATAGCTGTCTCCATATGCATAACTGTTTTCCCAATCAATATCAATATTTTTAAATCGTTCTAATAAAGCACTTGGTTTGTTTTTACCTGTAGTAATTATTATTTCAGCATCATAATCATAAAACCCATTTTTTAAAAAATAAAGTTCAGTTCCAATTACAGTGTCAAATTCTACGTGATTGGCAACTTCATTAAGGATCAATGTATTTGCTCCTGAACAAATAACTATATGATAATTCTCTGCTCTTTTATTCCTTATACATTCTAACACTGCCGGATTAAAATGTTTAATAATTTCTGTTGTACAATCAGAAAAGAATTTAACAATCTCATCTTTATGCATATCTTCAAAAAGATACATGAATATTTTAGAAGCTATTGATCTATACTTTTCTTTATCTAATGTTGAATCCAACTTTAATTTATATTTTATAGTTAATGCAATTACTTTTATATAGAATCTAATTAGTTTTCCTTTAGAATAATTTTTTTTACTATAATATTTAACAATAAAAGGCAATGTCTCTTTTTGGAACAATGTGCCATCGAAATCAAAAATTGCTATTTTCATACTTCCTCCATTTTAAAATTTATCATATTTATGAACATTATTAATACACAGTGAAAACCTTATGGTGCTTTTTTATGATATCTTGACAATGTAATTATTTTAACATTTATATTGATATAGCAATATAAAAAAATAAAAAAAAAGAACCAATTCAAAAGGATCGGCACCCTTTATTAATCTCTATTCCCTAAACACTTCTAAAGCCTTTTAACCTTTTTATAGGCAAACTTTATTTATCACCATAATGTGTTCCAACTTGAAGTATTTCTATTGCTTCATTTTTAATTCTAAAAACTATTCTATCTTTCTTGTTAAATTTAACACTCCACCAACTGGCCAAGTTACCACCCAATGCTTCAGGTTTACCTTCACATTTGTAACCATTTCGATCAATACTTTTAATTAAGCTATTTATTTTTTTGAAAGATCGTTTATCTTTAACTTGCCATTCTAGATATTCTTCCCATACACCATCTAACCATATCTTTCTCATTATTCAACCTCAATGAGTTCTCTATCTATTTTAACACCATTCATATATTTATCGAGTCTATTCATTAATAATTCCTGGTTAGCATCATTATAAAAAGGATCTGATGCTTCAATAATAAAAGGTAATGCCCTTTTATTAACTACTTGTTGTAAAAACAAATTTAAAGCTGAGCTCATTGTTAAACCCATTTCTTTTAGTAAAACTTCTGCTTTTAGCTTCAATTCCTCATCTACTCTAAAGTTTATTGGTTTTGTAGACATATAATCAACTCCTTTCATATCATATATACATTATACCACATAATATCCGTTTTGTAAATCAATTGAAATACAATGTATATACAAAATTAAGTTGTCAACCAGAAAAAGAAACATCCTAAATAATCTTAGGAGTTAACACTGACATCGTTTGGTTCTTCCACATCAAATGTGTATTTCATTAAAATTTTCATCATACATAATAGGTTTCATTTCTTTCCTTTATAGCTATATTAAGTTGTTATTTTAGATCTATTTCTTCCTGTTTCTTTGATATAATAAAGATTCTTATCAGCAATTTCTATACATCGGCCAACAGTGTCATTTTTAGAATTTACAAAACCACCCAAACTAATAGTGATTGTTTTAGAATCCGGAGTCTGGTCATATGGTATATATAACGTTTTTACAATATCACATATATTTTCAGCAATTTTTTCAGCTTCTTCAAAAGAATTTACTTTTGAATAACATAAAAATTCTTCGCCACCATATCTACCAACAAAATAATCTCTGTATTTCAAGTTCTTTAAATTTTTTGCAATTTTTTGTAAACATTCATCACCTTTAACATGCCCCCAAGCATCATTATATTGTTTAAAATAATCTATATCTAAAATCATAATTAAATTATATAAATTATCATCTTTAACAAATTTCTCTTTTAATAATTTGCTAATTCCTCTGCGATTATAAATTTGTGTTAATTCATCAATAAAACTTACTTCTAAAAGTTTAGCATTTTCATCTTTCATTTTTTCTAATTCTTCATTAGCTTTAGCAACTTCTATTTGAAATTTCTTACTAATATTCAAAATGTTTTCTGTATAAGATTGCTCTTTATAATATCTTAATTCTAAAGACAACACTTCTAATTTTTTTGAAAGATTATTGAGATCTAATTCTTTTTCTTTCCTATAAAACATTTTCCAATATTTTAATGCTTCCTCAAAGTTTTCTTCACTTTCGTAATATGCTGATAAATGTTCATATATCAAACTAATCTTAGAATCTGAACCAATCTCTAAAGCATTATTAAGTGCCTCTATTAAATGCT
>JAUCFZ010000137.1 GCA_030377915.1 Clostridiaceae bacterium HSG29 | reverse complement strand
ATTTGATATATTAGTAGTAGGTTATTGGGTAAATAAAGGAACTGCAAATATTAAAATACAGAATTTTTTAGAAAAAATAGCAAATAAAAAAATTGCTATTTTTGGTACTTCGGGTCAATATCCTGATTCTGCGAGAGCAATAAAATATATGAATAGAGTTAAGAATTTAGTTGAAAAAAAGAATGAGTATTTAGGTGGGTATATATGCCAAGGGAAAATAAAAAGTGAAAGAACTGAAAAAAGATTGAAAATTTTAAAAGGAAATTCTCATTATTTAGATGAATTAGGATATAAAAGACATTTAGAATCAAGAAATCATCCAAATGAAATTGATATAGATAATGCAATTATATGGATTGAAAATATAATAAAACTGAATAAAAATATATGTTAAATTTATCATATGGTTGACAAAGAATATAAAAAGATATATTATTATTGAAAATATAGTAACAGGGGAACAAAGTAGTTATTCACTGAATATACAGGGAGAGCATTACATTAACTGGAAGTGTGCTTATATTTATATAACGAAAAACTAATCTCCTACTTAAATTGAGTAAGAAATGAAATATTTACGTATTAACTGCGTTAAAGTTATAGAGTGGAAAATAATTTTCTACTTGGGTGGAACCGCGTGTTAAACTCGTCCCAAAATTAATTTTTTGGACGGGTTTTTTTATTGTATGGGAAACTGCATTGAATATTATATTGAGTGACATTTATATTTAAATATATAGGAAGTGCAATGGCCTATCTAAAACATTTTGAAGGAATTTTTTAGATTGTATAGAAAGGGTGAATAAAATGAAAGTATTTTTAAGTGATGGATCGGCATTAGAAGTAAAAGATGGCGCAAGTGTATATGATGTAGCATGTGAAATTTCAATGGGTCTAGCTAGAGTTACGGTTCTTGGAGATGTAAATGGCGAAATAGTAGATATAAACTATAAAGTTAAAGAGAATGATAAGTTAAATTTACTTAAAATGGATGCTGATGAGTCGTTAGATGCATTAAGACATACAGCTGCTCATATTATGGCTCAAGCTGTTAAAAGACTTTATCCTGAAACAAAACTAGCTATTGGACCAACAATAGATAATGGTTTTTATTATGATTTTGATTCTGAGCATGTATTTGTAGAAGCTGATTTAGTAAAAATTGAAAAAGAAATAAAAAACATAGTAAAAGAAAAACTTGATTTAGAACGTTTTGAATTACCTAGAGATGAAGCTTTAAAATTAATGGAAGAAATGGGTGCAGATTATAAAGTTGAGTTAATTAATGATTTGCCTGAGGGAGAGAAAATTTCATTTTATAAACAAGGTCAATTTACAGATTTATGTAGAGGGCCTCATGTTCCAAATACTAAATTAGTAAAAGCTGTAAAATTATTAAGTGTAGCTGGAGCATATTGGAGAGGAAATGAAAACAACAAAATGCTTCAAAGAATATATGGTACAGCATTTCCTAAAGCAAGTTTACTTGAAATGCATTTAAAAAGATTAGAAGAAGCGAAAAAAAGAGATCATAGAAAAATTGGAAAAGAACAAGAGTTATTTGCATTAATGAATGAAGGTCCTGGATTTCCATTCTTCCTTCCAAAAGGAACAGAATTAAAAAACACTTTGCTTGACTACTGGAGAGAGGTTCATAAAAAAGCAGATTATGTTGAAATTGAAACTCCTTTGATTTTAAATAGAAAATTATGGGAAACTTCAGGTCACTGGGATCATTATAGAGAAAATATGTATACTTTAAAAATCGATGATAATGATTATGCAATTAAACCTATGAACTGTCCAGGTGGGATGATGGTTTATAATACTAAATTAAGATCATATAAAGATTTCCCAATTAGAATGGGTGAAATTGGAAGAGTTCATAGACATGAATTGTCTGGAGCGCTTCATGGACTTATGAGAGTAAGAGCATTTACACAAGATGATGCACATATTTTTATGCTTCCTAGTCAAATAAAAAGTGAAATAATAAATGTTGTAAATTTAGTTGATGAAGTTTATTCTACATTTGGTTTTAAATATCATATAGAATTATCTACTAGACCAGAAAATTCAATGGGAAGCGATGAAGAATGGCAATTAGCTGAAGAGTCTCTTGAAGGAGCATTAGTTGAACTTGGTGTTGATTATAAGCTTAATCCTGGAGATGGAGCATTCTACGGACCTAAAATTGATTTTCATTTAGAAGATTGTATTGGTAGAACTTGGCAATGTGGAACTATTCAACTTGATATGCAACTTCCTCAACGTTTTGATTTAAATTATATTGGTGAAGATGGAAATAAACATAAGCCAATTGTAATTCATAGAGTGGTTTATGGAAGTATTGAAAGATTTATTGGAATATTAATTGAACATTTTGCTGGAAGATTCCCAGCTTGGTTAGCGCCAGTTCAAGTTAAATTTATTCCTGTTGCAGATAGACATGTTGAATTCTGTAACGAAATGAAAAAGAAATTTGAAGATAACAAATTGAAAGTTGAAGTTGATTCGAGAAGCGAACAAGTTGGTTATAAAATAAGAGAAGCTCAGTTAGAGCAAATTCCATATATGATTATTGTTGGCGATGAAGAATTAAATGGTGATAAACTTGCAATTAGATCTCGTGATAATGGTGAATTAGGTAAAATGACTAGTGAAGAGTTTATTGAGATGATTTCAAAAGAAATTGAAACAAAAGCTATGAAAATTCAAGAATTCTAAAAATATAAGATGATTTCAATTGAAATCATCTTTTTTGTTTAAAAATGAGTAAATCATTCAAAATTGGATAAAATAGTATTAGGAGAACTGGATTTGGAGGTCAATATGTTTGAAAAATTTTATCATAATATGAATGAAGTTATAATTGGAAAAGAGAGCACTATAAAAAAACTATTGATTGTTTTATTATCTGAGGGTCATATATTAATTGAAGATGTGCCTGGAGTTGGAAAAACAACAATTGCAAAAGCACTTGCTTATAGTATTGAAGGTTCATTTGCTAGAATTCAATTTACTCCTGATTTACTTCCTTCAGATATATTAGGAGTATCGATATTTAATCAAAAAACTAGCGCGTTTGAATATAAAAAAGGACCAATATTTAATCAAATCATTTTAGCAGATGAAATAAATAGAACTTCGCCTAAAACACAGTCAAGTTTATTAGAAGCAATGGAGGAAAGACAAGTTACTATTGATGGAATTACATATAAATTACAAGAACCATTTATGGTAATTGCAACTCAAAATCCTGTAGAGTATGAAGGTACATTTGCTTTGCCTGAAGCACAACTTGATCGGTTTATGATGAAAATTGAAATTGGATATCCTGATAGAGAAGTTGAACTTAAAATTTTTAATAAAATTAAAAATGGAATTTCACCAGAAGAAATAAAGCCAACGTTAATTTCTGAGGAGATTTCAAAAATGATCAAAGAAGTAAATAATGTATTTACTTCTGAAGAAATAGAAAAATATATTTTTGAAATAATCGCTAATACTAGAAAAAGTAATGAAGTTGAGTTAGGGTGTAGTCCTAGAGCAGCAATTCAACTTTATAAATGTGCTAAAGCTAAAGCTTTTATAGAAAACAGAAATTTTGTAATACCAAGTGATATAAAAAGCCTTGCTGTAGATGTTTTAAGTCATAGAATTATTATTAAACCTGAAATTAAATATAAGAATAAATCAGAAAGAGATGTTATTAAAGATATTGTTCTAAAGACAAAAGCGCCTAAAGTGATCGAATATGACTAGAAATTTAAAATTATATTTAATTTCTTTTATCACTTTAATTATATTTGCGTTATTAACAGGGGGTAAAATATTTTATAATATTTTGATATTTCGAATTGTTTTATTAT
>JAUCFZ010000136.1 GCA_030377915.1 Clostridiaceae bacterium HSG29 | reverse complement strand
TACTTTATATTTATTCATTTTTTTATTTTCTCCTATTTATCCCAATCAAGTAAAGTTTGAGTACCTTCAAGATTTCTAATTTCTGTTACATCTTGGCTTACTTCAATTACGCCTTTATATTCATTTTTATCATTTCTAATAGCAAAATATTGAATTAGAATAAATTTCCCTTTTAAAGTTAACCAGAATTTTGCATTATCTTTTTCACCGTTTTTAAAAGCTTCAACAATTCTCTCAACTATATGAACGCTTTCAGGTGGATGACAGTTTTTAACATCGCGACCAATTATTGCAGGTGAACGAGGGAAAAATCTTTCGTCAGGTTTTGAGAAGAATCTAACTTTATTATTCTCATCAACCACTGTAATATCTAATGGAAGATTATTTAAAGTAAGTAGTACTTGTTCAGCAGTAAGCATACCTGTATCTGTTTTTAAAAGATATCCATCAAAACCATCAAGAGAGTTTTCTTCTTTAGTTTCCTCAGGTTTTTCAGGTGTATCAATAAATGCGAATTCATATTCAAAACTTTGAAGATGCATTTTTTTAAAATCTTTTTCATTTATTGCTTCTGAAGCAACTGGATAGACTATTAAATTTTCTTTTTGAATTAAACCAAATAAAAGGAAGAATGCTTCTCCTATTTCAATTTGGAGTTTCTTTTCATCTATAGTAGTATCATCTAACATTTTAATAATTGATTTTATTTTTTTTCGAGCATCATCGTGAAGAGACCACATAACATTTAGTGCATGATATCTTTCAAGTTTATTTTCTAAATATGGGAAAAGTATATTTTCCTTTTTTACATAATGAGTTTCAATTTGAGTTAATTCTTTAAAAGAAATAAGCAATTCATTTCTATCATTTTTAATATTACCTTTTTTTAAAAGAACTTTAATATCATTCAGTTTATTTGAAAGTTCTTCATTTTCTTTCATAAGATAATATAAAAAAGTACCTTTTTTTGGTTTGTCCCAGTTGTAATCACTGAGTTTTTTATAAAAAACATTAATTACTTTATCAACTGTGCCTTTAATTTTTGCAACTGATACATCCGCTTCAATTTGCATATCTTCAAGCTTTAACATATCGTTTGGAGTTACATGATTAATAGCTTCCTGATATTCTTTTATCAGTTCTACACCATTTCCACCATTCATCATTTTATTAGAAAATTCTAATAAAGCATTAACTCTTTTTTCATTACTTAAGTATTCTGACATATTTGCCACCTTTCTAATCACTAATTATAGATAATGATTCTCAATTTCAACTTGTTCTAATATATTATTTACCCTTTAGACTTAAAAGTCAAACATTTTAAAAAAAAAATTATATTTTATGATATAATTTAGGGGTGTAGATTTCATTAATGAATGGCATTAATGAATTTGTGAACACCTCTAGATAAATATGATTTGTATGTGGAGTGGTTCACAAGTATTAGAATTTAATGATGGAGGTAAGAAGTGATCGAAAGTTTTGAAAAAGTAATTGGTTATGTTTTTAATAATAAGGAACTAATAACTGAAGCTTTAACTCACAGTTCTTATGCAAATGAGAATAAAAGCAAAGGGGTTCAATTTAATGAGAGAATGGAATTTTTAGGAGATTCTGTTTTAAGTCTTGTAGTAAGCGAATATATTTTTACAAAATTACAAAAATTACCTGAAGGTGAATTAACTAAAATAAGAGCTAGAATAGTGTGTGAGACTTCATTAGCTATGGTAGCTAATGAGATTGAGCTTGGAAATCATATTAGGCTTGGTCGTGGTGAAGAATTAACAGGTGGAAGAAAAAGATCTTCAATATTGGCAGATGGTTTTGAAGCTGTTTTAGCTGCAATATATCTTGATAGTAATTTTGAAATTGCAAAGAAATTTATACTTAGAATAATGAAAGACAAAATTGAAGAAGGTGTAAATGGTGAGATTTTAATTGATTATAAAACAAGATTACAAGAAATAGTTCAATCAAAAACAAAAAATAAATTATCTTATAATATTTATAATGAAGAGGGACCAGATCATAATAAAACTTTCTTTGTTGAAGTTAAATTAAAAGAGTTAGTTTTAGGAAAAGGAAAAGGAAGCAATAAAAAAGAAGCAGAACAAAAGGCTGCAAAAGAAGCTATAAAGGAAGCGAAATTCTAATGAGTAATAATAGATTTATAATACCTGTATTTGTACCTCATAGAGGATGTCCAAATGATTGTGTTTTTTGTAATCAGCGAAAAATAACGGGACAAAAGAATGTTTATGATTATAGTCAAATTGATGAAGAAATAATGGAAGCTGTAAAAACTATTGATTTTAGTAAAGATCCAGATGTTGAAATTGCTTTTTATGGTGGGACTTTCACTGCGATTGATGTTGAAAGTCAGGAAACTTTTTTAAAAATTGCAAGCAAATATGTTGATAACTATAAAATAAAAGGAATACGTCTTTCAACAAGACCAGATGCAATTGATGAAGTTGTTTTAAAACGACTTAAAAAATATGGTGTTAAAACTATAGAACTTGGTGTTCAAAGTTTGAATGAAGATGTTCTTTTAAAATCAAATCGAGGACATGATAGTAAGATTGTATATGAAAGTGCCAAACTTATTAAAGACTATGGTTTTATTCTTGGAATTCAGTTAATGATTGGACTTCCAGGAGATAATTTAGAAATCAATATGAGAACCGTAAATGAAGTTATTAAGATGAAACCAGATATTGCAAGGATTTATCCTACTTTAGTAATTAAAGATACAGAGCTTGCAAGAATGTACGAAAAGGGTCTTTATAAACCTTTAAATGTAATGGAAGCTGTTGAAATTTCAAAAGAAATGTATAAAGTATTATTTTCAAATAACATTAATGTGATAAGAATAGGACTTCAACCTACTGAAAATATTCTTGAAGGTAAAGATGTAGTTGCTGGACCTTTTCATTCAGCATTTAGAGAACTTGTAATTAGTTCATATATTTTTGATCTTATAAAGGAAACTATTGAAAATGAAAGTTTTAATGAAATTGAGTTTGAAATAAATAATAAGGATGTTTCATATCTTGTAGGTAATAAAGGAATTAATAAAAAACTTATTAAAGATGAATTAAATGTGAAAAAAATGAAAATAAAGATTAATAATGATATTGATAGAGGTATTTTTTTCATTAATAGTAGTTCTTTTAATAAAAAAATAAAATTTAGTATTTAGAGGTGTTGATTTGTATTTAAAGAAGATAGAAATGAAAGGATTCAAATCCTTTGCTGATAAAACGGAAATAGACTTTGAAAGTGGAATTTCATGTATTATAGGACCTAATGGCAGTGGTAAATCTAATATTACTGATGCATTAAGATGGGTGCTTGGTGAACAAAAAGTTTCGCTTCTTAGAGGAACAAACATGAAAGATGTAATATTTAAAGGAACAGAACATAGAAAACCTTTAGGTAGAGCTGAAATAAGTTTATATTTTGATAATAAAAATAAATTTTTTAGCCTTGATTATGATGAAGTGAAAATCACAAGGCGTCTTTTTATGTCTGGAGAAAGTGAATATTTAATAAATGATACTAAAATAAGATTGAAGGATGTTAGAGAATTAATAATGGATACCGGTATAGGTACGGATGGTTATTCAATTATTGGGCAGGGTAAGATTAATACAATGATTACCGCCAACAAAGAGGATATTAGACTGATTTTTGAAGAAGCTTCTGGTATTACAAAATTTAAAACAAGAAAAAAAGAATCTCAAAGAAAATTAGAGAGAACAACAATAAATCTTGATAGAATTGAAGATATTGTTTTTGAACTTGAGAAAAGGATTGAACCTTTAAGAAAAGAAAGTGAAAAAGCAATTGAATATAAGGAAAATTATGAGACTTTAAAAAACATTGAACT
>JAUCFZ010000135.1 GCA_030377915.1 Clostridiaceae bacterium HSG29 | reverse complement strand
AGACGTATTACTAGAGATATTGAGGAAAGAGGTAGAACATTAGAATCTGTTATAAAGCAGTATTTTACAACTGTTAAACCTGCTCATGATCAATTTGTTGAACCTAGTAAAAAATATGCAGATATTATAATACCAGAAGGTGGATTAAACTTAGTGGCAATTGATATAATTGTATCAAATATTGAAAATAAATTAAGTAAATAGAAAAGTTATGTAAGAAATGTAAATTTTTATTGATGTTGATTGTAAATTTTGATACAATTAAATAATTATTAGATTCTGTGAAGTATATAAATTAATTGGGCATTTATTATATATGGAGAAAGTAATGCAACCGGCTAAGAATAATAGTCGGTTTTTTGTTTAGAAGTAATTAAATTTGGTATTAGTAACTAAACATAGATTAAGTAATTTAGAAAATGGAGAAAATAATGAATAATATAAAAAAAATTAGACTAGGTGATAAATTAGTTCAAGAGGGCTTAATCACAGAGGAACAACTTAACGGTGCTTTGCTTAGACAAAAAATATCAGGAAATAAGCTTGGAGAGCAAATAATTGAAGATAATCTTTTAACTGAAAATCAAATTTTTAATTTTTTAGAAATTCAATTAGGTATAAAGCATGTTAATCTTCAAACATATGTTATTGATATTAATGCTTCGAAAATGATAAATGAAAAATTTGCTAGGAAAAACGGATTGATTTCGATAAAAATTGATAACGGAAAATTAATAGTTGCAATGGCTGACCCATTAGACTTAAGAGTTATTGATGATATTTTTGTTATTACTGGAATGCAAGTGGAACCTAGATTAGCAACAAAAAGTTCGATAAAAAGAACAATTGATAAAGTTTATAAAAAATCTTTAAAAAATGATAGAAATAAAAAAGCAGATTACTCTGGAATGACTACTTTAGATTCAGATGTTAATATTTCAAATGCACCTATTGTAAAACTTGTAAATAAAATTATTACAGCAGGTTTAAAAGCAAAAGCAAGTGATATTCATATTGAACCTAGCAATGATAAAGTTAGAGTACGTTTTAGAGTTGATGGTGATTTAAGAGAATATATGAAAAGTGAAATGTCGAATCACGCACCTTTAGTAACAAGAATAAAAATAATGGGTGAAATGGATATTTCCGAAAAAAGAAAACCTCAAGATGGTAGAATTGAAACAATTATTGATTCACATTTAGTTGATATGAGGATTTCAGCATTACCTACAGTTTATGGTGAGAAAGTTGTTATTAGATTACTTGATAGAAGTTCTGTTGTAATTGATAAAAAAATATTAGGACTTACAAAGAAGGATTTAACTTTAATTGAGAAAATGATGAAATATCCGCAAGGGATGATACTCGTTACTGGACCTACAGGTAGTGGAAAAACAACAACTTTATATACAATGTTAAATGAATTAAATGTTGATACAAAAAATATTATTACTGTTGAAGATCCAGTTGAATATAGATTGAATGGGATTAATCAAGTACAAGTTAATTTAAAAGCAGGATTAACTTTCGCTACAGGTTTAAGATCAATTTTAAGGCAAGATCCCGATATAGTAATGATTGGAGAAATAAGAGATTCAGAAACTGCTGAAATTGCAATAAGAGCATCAATTACTGGGCATTTAGTATTATCAACACTTCATACAAATGATACTGCTAGTACAATTGCAAGGTTAATTGATATGGGAATTGAACCGTATATTTTATCTTCTTCATTAGCAGGTATAATATCTCAAAGACTTGTAAAAAAATTATGTAATAGTTGTAAAAAAAGTCATATTACTACTGAAAGTGAAATGCGTTTATTAGGTATTGATAAACCTATTGAGATATTTGAAAAAGTAGGATGTTCTGCTTGTGGAAATATAGGTTATTCTGGAAGAACTGGAATATATGAAATGATGATTATTGATAAAGAAATTAGAGAAAAAATAAATACAGGTGGATCAACAGATGAAATTAGAAGAATTGTTTTTAATGAAAATTCTGGAATGAAGACATTAAGCAAAAGTTGTAAGAATTTAATTATAAGCGGCAAAACTACTACAGATGAACTGATTCGTGTAGCATATAGTGTTGAATAGAGGGATATTATGAAATTTTTAGAAATTTTAACTATTGCAAAAAACAGTTTGGCTTCGGATATTCATTTAAGTATTGGTGTACCTCCTATAATGAGAATTAATGGGAAACTAGAGAAAGTTAATGATGATATTTTATCGATTGCTGATTTAGAAGCTTTCGTTGATGAGATTTTAACGAAAGAGCAGAAAACAAAATTAGCTGATGAAAAAAGCCAAGGTGCGGTAGATATTGCATATTCAATATCTAATGTTGGTAGATTTAGAGTTAATGTATATTTGCAAAGAGGCACATATGCTGTTGCTATTAGAGTAGTAGCATTAGTAATTCCATCTATGGAAGAACTTGGTCTTCCTTCAATTATTAAAGAATTAAGCAAATTAAAAAGAGGTTTAATTTTAGTTACTGGGCCAACTGGTAGTGGTAAATCAACTACTTTAGCAACGATGATTGATCATATGAATAAAAATAGGCATGAACATATTATTACAATTGAAGATCCAATTGAATTTCTTCATAAACATGAAAATTGTATAATAAATCAAAGAGAAATTGGATATGATACTTTTTCGTTTTCTGAAGCTCTAAGAAGCGCTTTAAGACAAGATCCAGATATTATTTTAGTAGGAGAGATGAGAGATTTAGATACAATAGCTACTGCAATTACTGCTGCTGAAACTGGGCATTTAGTATTATCAACTGTTCATACAGTAGGTGCAGCTAGCACAATTGATAGAATTGTGGATGTATTTCCGCCTTATCAACAACAGCAGATTAAAGTACAATTGTCTTCCGTTTTAAAAGGAGTGATATCTCAACAAATTATGCCTACTTCAAATGGTGGTTCAAGAGTTGCAGCATTTGAAATAATGACTTCAACAACGGCAATGCAAAATTTAATAAGAGAAGGAAAAACACATCAATTACAAACAGTCATTCAAACTAGTTCTAATTTAGGAATGATTTCTATGGATGATTCGTTAATTGATTTATATAAAAGAAAAAAAATAAAAAAAGAAGTTTTACTTAGATATTCTGTTGATAGAAAAGCTGTTGAAAGAGAAATTAATTCATATTATTAAAGGGAGGTGAATTTTGACTACATCATTTGTTTATAAATCAATTAATGAACATGGCAATATAAAAGAAGGAATTTTTGAAGCTGAAAATGAAAGAGAAGTAATTCAATTTCTTAGAACAAAAAACCTTAGACCTTTAAGCGTAGATAATAAAAAGAATTCGAAAAACAAGAGTACAAAAAAAAGTAACATTAAAACTAATAATACTACAAATGATAAGAGTATTCTTAGTTCAGAAATAAAAATATTTAGAAAAAAACCTAAAACAAAAGATATTATTATATTTTGTAGGCAATTATATACAATGCTTAATGCAGGAATGCCATTAATTTCTGGACTTGAAGTATTAATAGAACAAAGCGAAAATAGTATCCTACAAGAAACGATTGATAACATTACTGATGAAGTAAAAAAAGGAAAAATGTTATCTGCTACAATGAGAGAATATCCTAAAATATTTCCTAGCTTACTTATAAATATGATTCAAGCTGGTGAAATGACAGGAAATTTAGATGATGTACTTTTTAAAATGTCAGTTCACTATGAAAAAGAAGAGAAAATTAATAAAAAAATTCAAAGAGCAATGATTTATCCAATTGTTTTAGCAGTAATTTCTATTGTAGTTGTAATATTTATGTTAACATTTGTATTGCCTACGATAGTTAGTATGTTTACAGGTACAGGAGTTGAATTACCGTTAATTACAAGAATAGTTTTAAATATTAGT
>JAUCFZ010000011.1 GCA_030377915.1 Clostridiaceae bacterium HSG29 | reverse complement strand
ATATAATGATAATGATAGCAATAGAGCTATAAGTGAAAAGCATTCTAATGAAACTTTTGAATTAAAATTTGATGAGTTGTTAAATGAATTTGAAAAAAACGTGAATGAAGTAATTAACGAAATAAAATGGTAATAATACAAAATAATTAAAAATTCCACCAACTATTCCCATTACAATTGTACCTACTAATAATCCTATTATTGCATTTTTTTTAGTCTTATTTTTAAAATATATCATACTTGCTGGAACAACTAATGCAATTCCTACTAAAAAGTTTGCTAATTCTCCAACACCAGATGTACTTGTTCTAGTTAAATGCATTAAATTTTTAAATAGCTCAATTAAGATTCCTACTGCAGGTCCAAGTGCAAACCCACCAATAAGTGCAGGCAGATCACTTAAATCAACCTTTAAAAAACTTGGAAATATTGGTAAAGGCAATTCTATCTGCATTAGAATAAATGCAATTACTGATAAAATTGAAATCTTTGCCATATTTTTTACTGATAATAACTTCTTTGAATCATTCATAAAAATTCCTCCTTAAATTAAAAAACTGAAGTCAATAACTTCAGGGCAAAATAAAAGGATATATAATCTTCTCACATCCAGACTTTACTGTCGGTACTGGAATCACACCAGTTCAGCGTTAGCTCGCGGACTATAACCGCCGGTTGGGAAATTAACCCGACCCTGAAGAATTTTCATTTGTTTACAAAGTAATATTAGCATAAAATAATACAACTGTCAAAACAATCTAAGGAAGAAATATCTCTTTCACTATTATTAAAACAAAAACTAGTTATAATGCAATACTATAACATAATAACTAGTTTCCTAATAAAATTAATTTATTGAATTTAGACGTTCATTTAATTCTTTTAAGTTTTTAAATCTTCCCTTACTAATATCCTTTTCGAGTTTTCTACTTTTAAATGATTTGAAAAGTTGATCTAAATTATATCCAACCGGATAAAGAACTTCCGCCCTATTATCTAAAGTTACACGTTTTTCATTCACTTCTTCGTATTTACCATCTCTGAATAGCATTACTTTCTTTTCTTTAACATTATGTTCAAAAATTAAACTATGATTTTTTGTTTCATTAACAATAACACGATCGCCCTTCTCATAAAAAACACGTTCTGTATCAATTACCTCCTTTTCTTTTCGAAGTTCTTCTACTCTACTCTTCTTTTTAGAGAACTTTGAAATTTTTCTTGCAGCTATAATCTCATGTGTAGAATTAATTCTATTTACACGTTCAATAATTTTATCAGCAAGTCCTAATTCTTTTGAAATCCAAAGCGCATTACTGTTACCAGCAATACCAACTATCAATCGAAAAAGAGGTTTTAATGTTACTCTATCAAAATCCATTGACGCGTTAATGAAACCTTCATGAATTTCACTGTACTCTTTAATTTTACTATAATGCGTACTTGATAAAGTAATTGCTCCTTTATTATAAATTTCTTCAAGAATTGCAATACCTAATGCAGCACCATCTTTAGGATCTGTACCAGTACCTATTTCATCAATCAATACAAGCGTTCTTCGTTGTGATTTTTTGATAATTTCAACTAAATTCTTCATATGCCCTGAAAAAGTTGATAAAGATTGTTCAATACTCTGTGAATCTCCAATATCAACAAGAATTTGTCTGAAAATAGAAATATTACTGCCTTTACCCACAGGAGGCAAAATACCACTTTGAGTAAGTAAAACCATTAATCCGACTGTTTTAAGCGTAATTGTTTTACCTCCAGTATTAGGGCCTGTAATAATAAGTGTTCTATAATCTGTACCTATCTGTACATTTAATGGTACAGCATCTTTCCCTAGCATAGGATGTCTTGCTTTAACTAAATTAATTGTTTCGTCATCTCTGATTTCAATTTCATTTCCACCTATAGAAACAGAATATTTTCCTTTTGCCATTATAAAATCATATTTCCCGAGAATATGAATTGCATTCCATATTTCATCAATACGCTCATTAATCACCTCTGAAAGCCTTCTTAGAATCTGATTACATTCTTCAGTCTCTTGAGCTTTTAACATAATAATTTCTACTGTTAAATCTTTAATCGAATCTATTTCAATATAAACGGTTGAACCTGACGCTGATGAATCTATAATTGTTCCATCAACAAATTTTCTAGAAGACGTCTTAATAGGAACAACATAACGATTATCTCTTTGGCTATAATAATTTTCTTGAAGATATTTCGAATTCTTATTTGCTGATAAAAATTTATTTAATTTATCAATTCTTTTACTCTGTAGTGATTCGATTTTTCTTCTGATTTTCCCAAGAGTACTACTAGCTCTTGAACGAACAATACCATTTCCAATACAATATTCAATATCATTTTCAATCGTTTTAAATAATCCTAAACTTGTTGAATAAGAAAAAAGTACTGGTGCAATAAACTCATATCGCTTTATTGATTTTTTAAGGTTTCTAATGCTTCTTAAGAAATCTGAAACTTTAATCAATTCTTCCGGTTGTAAAAAAGCACCTTTTTCAATCTTTTTAATAAATGGGGTAATATCATTAATACCGCCTAACCCAAGCCCAGTTCCTTCATTAATAATTTTTACTGCTTCTTTTACCTCTTCATATCTTTCTAATACAATATGCGGTTCAACACTAGGTATCATTTCTTCCGCTAATTTTTTGCCTAAACTACTTGACGTCCTTAGTTTAACTGATTCTATAATTTCTTTGTAACCCAATATGGTTAGTGTTTTATCATTTTTCACTGTTCATTTCTCCTTCATAACAAGATTTCCTTGCTTCTACTTCTTTTTTTGTTTTAGATTATGAACTTAATTCTCAAAATATATTCTTATTATTTTATTATTATTATTTTTAACACAAAAAAACTGCGATTACATACAATCACAGCCAAATCCTTTTTTAATAACTTATCAAAAACATTTATAGTTAATCAAAATCAATATAATCATAAATTATTTTTTATAATTAAGGAATATATAAATGGCAATTCATAATCTAATAGTCAATATAGATTTCACAACAAAACAACAAAAGTATATAATACTGCTTTGCTAACTAGTGAACTCTAAAATATTCTTTTACTATTAATTACAAAATTACACTCATAAACTCCCCCTAAATTTTCTGATTTACAAGTTTATTATAACATTCAGGTTTATACCTGTCAACTTTCCAATTAAAAAATAGACTCTCAAAATGATTAATTATTCATTAAAAGAGTCTATTTCATATTAATTCTATTTACTTTTTAAATTCATTTGCAAGCTTAGTCCAAGCTGCTAATGATTTTTCAATTTTATCATACGAAATACAGTATGATGCTCTAAAATATCCTGAACAACCAAATGTTGATCCTGGCACAAGAAGAAGATTATATTTTTTTGCAGCTTTTACAAATTCTTTATCATCTTCAATTAATGATTTAGCAAATAAGTAAAATGCACCTTCTGGTTTTGCACTCTCAAATCCTAAACTCAATAAATGGTTATAAAGCAAATCTCTATTTCTTTTATAAACATCAACTTCAACAGTTTCATCTAAGCATTTAATAATTACTCTTTGAAATAATGACGGTGCATTAGTAAAGCCCATATTTCTTGTTGCATTACTTAAACATTGCTCTATTTCTTCTGCTTCTTCTATCTCTGGTGAAAAAGCAATATATCCAATTCTTTCTCCAGGTAAAGAAAGCGATTTACTATATGAATAAACAGCAAAAGTACTTGTATAATAATTAAGCATATATGGAACTTCAATATCATCATAAACTATTTCTCTATAAGGATCATCAGAAACAACATAAATAGTATGACCATATTCTTCCGATTTCCTTGTAAGAAGTTCAGCTATTCCTTTAATTGCATCTTCTTTATAAATAACTCCTGTAGGATTATTCGGATTATTTATAATTAGAGCTTTCGTTTTTGGAGTAATTGCTGCTTCAAGTGTTTTTAAATTTGGTTCAAAAGTACCTTTATGAGATTCAGCAATTACAAGTTTGCTCTGACAATCATCAATATAAGCTCTATATGGTCCAAAATATGGTGCAAATGTAATTACTTCATCACCTGGATCCAAAATTGTTTTAAATACAACAATTAAACCGCCACCTGCTCCAACAGACATAGCAATATTTTTAAACGAAAGATTTAAACCATGTTTTTTATTAAGATCTTGAGCAATTGCTTCACGCACATCTGGATAACCAGAATTACTCATATAACCATGAACAAAATTTGCATCTTCTTCATCAAGAATTTCTTTAATAGCTGTTTTAACTCTTTCCGGTGGCTTTACATTTGGATTTCCTATACTGTAATCAAATACATTCTCAGGACCATGAATCTTAGCTAACCTATGGCCTTCTTCAAACATTTCTCGAATAACAGAACTACTAGCAAGAGATGCCTTCATTTTTTTAGATATCATAATTAATTCCTCCAATACATAAATTCTTTTAATTTAAAACCATTATACATGATTTTTCTATTTTTTGAAATTATAACCTAATTTAAATGCTTTAGTATTCATCTCTTCAAATTTACTTTTTCCTTTTTTTCTAAACATTTCATTCATTCCACTAATTCCTTCTTCTTCAGTAATATCTCCTGAAACATTTGCAATAACACCAACCATTATGATATTAGCACCTTTAGCATGTCCCATTTCAATTGCCATTTCAGAACTTGGTACACCTATTACAGTAATATCCTCACGCACATTAGTATCACAAGTAACAAGACTACTATCTATTACTACAGTTCCACCTGGTGCAACCATACCAACAAATTTTTGAAAAGATGGATTATTCATTGCTAAAAGAATATCTGGTTCTTCTTGTGCAGGATTATAAACCATTTCATTTCCAAATTTCACAGTACAATTCGCAGTACCACCTCTCATTGCAGCACCATATTGAGGAATCCATGTTGCATTTAAATCTTTAGAAACAGCAATCTGAGAAATAACAAGACCTGAAGTAAGGATACCTTGTCCTCCTAAACCAGCAAATAATATTTCTTTCATAATTATTTCTCCTTCCTTGTTTTAAATTCACCTAAAGGATAATAATCCACTAGTTCTTTATTAATTCTTTCAAGAGATTGAAGCGGAGTCATTTTCCAGTTTGTTGGGCATGGTGATAATACCTCTATTAATGAATATCCTTCATTATTTAACTGTGCTTTAAATGCGTTCAAAATATATTTTTTTAATTGATTAACATATTTTGGTGTTGTTACCGAACCTCTTGCTACATAAGCAGCGTTAGGAAAAGTAGCAGCTACCATTTCAGGAAATTTAATTGGCATTCCAGTTGTATTACAATCTCTTCCATGAGGTGATGTAGTTGTCTTTTGTCCAGGCATAGTAGTAGCACTCATTTGTCCACCAGTCATACCGTAATTCGTATTATTAACTGTAATAACAGTAATATTTTCATTTCTATAAGCAGCACTAAAACTTTCGCCTACTCCAATACTATATGCATCTCCATCGCCTTGATAAGAAATTACTAAAGTATCAGGATTACATCTTTTAAATCCTGTTGCAACTGCTGAAGCTCTACCATGAAGAGTATCAAACTTATCAGCTTCTATAGATGGCGTTGCTAAAGAATAACAACCTACTCCAACATTGAAAATAACATTTTTTTCCATTTTAAGCTCTTCAACGCACTCAGCTAAAAGTCTTACCACAACTCCATGCCCACAACCAGGGCAAAAAGAGATTTGCTTACTAAGCATTTCAGGTACTTTTTTTGCTATTGCCATTTTAATATACCTCCTTTATTTCACCATTTTTAACTCTAATGAAATTAGCTTTTATTTTCTTCATTGTTGGAACACCAAATGCGTCTACAAACATATAAACAGGTTTTGAACTTTTATCTGATTTCTTTAATGTTAGTGCAATATCTTCAACCATTTGTCCAGTAGCATTTTCTTCAACAGAAATAAATCCTTTTACATCTTTATTCACTTTTGCAAAAGCTTTTTCAGGAAATGGCCAAAGTGTTATTGGTCTAATTAATCCTACTTTATGTCCTTCTGCTCTAAGCTGTTTAACAGCTCCCGTTGCTGATCTTCCAGCTAATCCATAAGCAACTATTACATATTCAGCATCTTCTAAAGATTCCTCTGCCCACATTTGTTCATTTTCTTTAATACTATCATATTTTGCTTTTTCATCTATTGCTTCCTTAAGTCTATCTCTATAAAGAGGTGATATTCTTTCAAAACTATATGTTCCATCTATAGATCCATGTCTTCTTTCAACTTTTTTCATTTCAGGAAAAGTACACGGTTCCATCATTTGACCTAATGCTGCTTCGGTATGCAAAATAGTACCCATTCCATATTTATCAGCAAGTTCAAAACCACGATCAATTAATTCAACAGCTTCTTGAAGGCTATATGGTGATAATACAAACGTTCTATAATCTCCACTTCCGCCACCTCTAGTATCTCTTAAATAATCAGATTGCCCTGTATCAAGAGTTCCTAAACCTGTACCATATCTAACTACATTAATTGCTAAAAATGGCAAATATGAATCAGCCATATGAGAAATACCTTCTTGTTTTAATGTCATACCTACACTTGAAGATGCAGTAAAACATCTAACTCCTGATGCAGATGCACCAGTTAAAATATTCATTGATGCGCCTTCACTCTCTGCTTGAATAAATACTCCACCTATTTCAGGTAATCTAACAGAGAGATATTCCATAATCTCTGAAGATGGTGTAATTGGATACCCAGCATAAAATGTTGCACCTGCTCTAATTGCAGCTTCTGCAAACGCGTGATTACCTTTAATCATATCTTCCATATAATTACCCCCTATCTCCTAAAATCTCAAACACCCAATCAGGACACATTGTATAACAAATTCCGCATCCAATACATAAATCATCATCAATAACTACAGGTTGATATCCATTTAAATTTATCTCACTACTATATGAAATAGCATTTTTAGGACAAGCATCTACACAGATACCGCATTGCTTACATCTTTCTTCTCTGATAAGAACTTTCTTCATATCATTTCCCCCATTCTTAGTTTTCTTCAGTATATATTCTAGCTTCTTCTTCACCATTCAAAACTCTTAAAGTTCCAAATGCTAATGATTCCAATTCATTTTCTCCCGCCATAATTTCAACAGGTGCCATAAATGATACGCGTTCAGAAACCAAATCAGTAATCATTTTTGAATATGCAATCCCACCAGTTAAAACAATAACATCTATATCTCCTTTTAAAACAGTAGCAAGTTCTCCAATTGCTTTTGCAACTTGATAAGTCATAGCTTCATGAACCAATTTTGCTTCTTTATCACCTTGTTCAATCATTTTCTCAACTTCACGAACATCAACTGTTCCAAGATAAGCAGAAAGTCCACCTTTCCCTCTAAGCATTTTTTTCATAGTTTTTTTATCATATTTTCCACTATAACAAAGATCTATTAATTTATTACATGGTACTCTACCAGAACGTTCTGGTGAAAAAGGACCCTCATCATCAGAATTCAAATCAATCATTTGGCCTTTTTCATGAGCACTAACCGAAATTCCTCCACCAAGATGTGCCACAATCATATTCATTTCATTATATTTTTTACCGTGTTTTTCAGCAACTTTATGCGCCATAGCTCTTGCATTAAGTGCATGTAAAAGACTTGCTCTAGAAATTAAAGGCATACCTGATATTCTAGCAACATCAGTTAGTTCATCAACAGCAACCGAATCATAAATAAATGCTGGAATACCTACTTCTTCAGCAATTTCATAAGCAATAAGCGCTCCAAGATTAGAAGCATGCTCTACTACAGGATTATTTTTTAATCGATCCACCATTACATCATTTACTTTGTAAGCGCCCGATTTAACCGGTGGCAACAAACCGCCTCTACCAACCACAGCATCTAGCGATTCAAATGATATTCCATTTTCCTTTAATAAATCAGTAATTACATTCTTTCTAAATTCAAATTGATCTTGTACATGTTCAAACTTTTGAATTTCACTTACAGGATGATCTAATGTTTCTACAATCATTTCTTGTTTGTCAGCATACAAAGCTACTTTTGTAGAAGTCGACCCTGGATTAATTGCTAAAATTCTTTTCATAATAAAACCTCCTAATTAAGCTGTTTTTGACTGTTTTCTCTTTGAAATTGTTAAAATCAAACCAAGCGCAATTGATAACATTGCAGCTGCAAGAACACGATATTCACTAGGTAATAAAAATGTTAATGTATGAGCTGGAATCCAGAAAAATGGAATCGTTTTCACAACAACAAATGTAACAAATCCTGCGGTATCGATACGTTTAACAACCTTTGTAAGCGTAATATCTTTTACTCCTTCATGCTTCATATCTAAATATGTATCCGAAATACGATGCGTATACATAAATGTAGGAGCAAATGTTGCGTTCATCAATGTAGCTGTAAAGAAAGCAAATCCAACTGCCACGCCATCAAATGGTAATAAGTGAATAGCTTGTGCTTTTGTAACACCAGTTGCAAAAATAGTAAATATTATGGTAATTACCATTCCAAGCACGCCCCAAATTACCGCACGTGTAACAAAATAACTTGGAAAAGTCCATTCTCCACTTCCCACACGTCTAGCTAATAATTCACCCATAGATGCTAATACTGAAAATTTTAAAAATCCTCCAATTAACTTATAAGTTGCCGTAAAAGTGATAAAAGCTTCCCGAGTGCTTGGTATAATTAAAATAATACAAAAAGCTAAAAATAGCCCACCCCAAATAAAATCTCCTTTTTTCATTACTTTCCTCCTTATATTCTAAGTATTAATAAAGCAAGTTATGTGCCAAAACAAAAAACAGGCTTTAAGCCCGTTTTCGTCACGATATTTTTTAATTTTTAAACATTTTTGTCTACTTTATTAAACACTATGTTTTAATAATTAGACATTTTTCGTTTTGTTCCACAGTGTTGCTCTACTAATTCCCAATTTTTTAGCAATTTCATTTTTTGTAAGACCGCTCCTAATCAATTGTGAAATTATCCTTTCATCAATCAGATTATAGATTTCTTTTAAATCTATTGTATCATCGTATACTTTTGTTAATTGACTTTCATTAGGTTGAAATAAATCAATCTCATTAAATAAAACATACCGCTCAGCAACATTCCTAAGTTCTCTAACATTCCCTAACCAATCATGTAATATCAATTTATCAAAATCTTCTTTGCTAGGCCATTTGATTTTTTCATCTAATTGAAACTCCTTAAGAAAAAATCTAAATAAAGGCTCAATATCCGTTCTTCTTTCTCTAAGCGGCGGAATAATAATCTCAAAGCTATTTAATCTATAAAATAAATCGCTACGAAAAGTTTTCTCCTGTATCATCGCTTTTAAATCTTCATTAGAAGCACTAATTATTCTAACATTTAACGGAATAATATAATCCGAACCTAAGCGCATAACTTCTTTTTCTTCAATTACTCTAAGAAGTTTCCCTTGCAAACCTTTAGAAATAGAATTAATTTCATCTAAAAAAATTGTTCCACCATGTGCTAATTCAAATAAACCAGGTTTTCCACCTTTTCTCGCTCCAGTAAAAGCACCTTCCTCATATCCAAAAAGCTCACTTTCTAAAAGCGATTCGGACAATGCAGCGCAATTAATAGCAACAAATGGTGCTTTATTTCTATCACTAATATTGTGAATACTTTGAGCCATTAATTCTTTCCCAGTACCACTCTCACCATAAATTACAACAGCAGATTCACTTCTTCCAATCATTTTAGCTTTTCTAATTATCTCACTCATAGTTTCATCAACATAAACTATATCTTTAAAATTATATTTTGCCACTAACCCTTTTTTATTAAGTTCTCGTCTAATTTTCTGTTCAAGCATTTGAAGTCTTGTAGTATCTTGAAAAGTTAGCAATATCCCCTTTATTTTATGATCTTCCCATATTAACGATGTACTATAAGTTATTACTAAAGATCTAATTCGTAAAAGTTCGTCTTTTGTCTCTTTATGAAGCATTAAATCATCTTTTAAAAAACTAAAATAAGGCAGTACTTCAGAAAGTTTTTTCCCTATTATACGTACCATTCCAACTTTTAAAATATTTTGAGCACGTTCATTAAATAATTGAACTTCTTCATTTTCATCAATTGCTATAACTGCATCTCTCACATTATCTAACATTTTTGACAATAATTCATGTTGATATTGAGCATTTTTAAGATTAACTAAAACTTCCTCTGCATGATTAATAATTTCTATAATCGATTCATCGGATGCATTCAAAAACACAGAAGAAATATCATCACGTCTAGCAAAAGAACAAACAACGCCGCCTCCAACTATAACACAGTCAGAATCGCCACTTATTGCTTCAATATAAATTTTTTCAATATCCCCTCCGTTTTTAAAGCTATAAATCTCTACTTCATCCGAAATCATCTTAAGCCATGATTTGTCAAAAAATATACCTTCCCAAATAATAAGGTTTATTTTCTTCTTAAATTTAGTTCCTTCTATTAAAGCATTAAAAATGTCTGCTGTAGTAACTCTTAACCTTAAAAGAGGAACCGAAACATTTTCAACACTTCTATCATAAGTTCCGCTTCGCCCAATAATTACACTAGCACCTTTATTTTCAAGCCACTTCCCTTGTTCATCTATTTGCTCCTGATCTAAAATTTCAATAATAAATTTCCCGGATTGAGTTTCGTCGGGATACAATTTTTCTATAGCCTTTTTCATCTCAACATCCGTTGCAATTATTCCTAATTTGTTTCCCATAATATCTCCTCCGTTACCGTCTCTTTTCTATGAATTATATCATTAATACACTTTTCTAGACAACAAAAAAAGCCTCGGGGGGAGGCTTTTATAACTTTTTAAATGTAATTAATCTTTTATTATCATTATATACCATTTTTAATCCAAAAATCTTTCCCATTAAATATAACGTTTTTTGTGAATAAAAACTAATATGAGTGACATCTCTAATATACCACCATTCTTTAAATTCATCCATTGTTTTGGGTCTTAATATAGTCATAATCGCCAAAACACCGTTTTTATTTAATAATTTCGAAATTTTTTCTAATTCCTTTAGCGGATTCGAAAAATGTTCAAAAACTTCTGTAGATGTAATCAAATCATATTTATAATTTAAATAATCATCATTGTCATCATAAATAGGATCAAATATTTTAACATTCCATCCTTGATTTTCAAGAATTTTTGCTAACACAGGTCCTGGACCACTTCCAAAATCTAATACATTGCCTTTATTTTGAATAAAAGGCTTTATTGCTTTATCAATGAAATTTTCAAACATATCTACATAACCTTTGGATTCGAAACTATTATCATGCAAATCGTAAATTTCTTTTTCCTTTTCTAAAGATACTATCTCATTATCATCTTGAAAAACAAATTCACAAACTTCACAAAAATAGTAATTCGTATTACTCTTTTCATTATATAAGTGCTTCAAACACTCCGAACCACATATCTTGCACTTCTGCATCTATTTATCCCCTTCCAATTGTATTTTAATAATATAATTAATGCATTTGGAAGTCAATTGCTTTTTATGTGAAAACGATGTCATTCGAATTACAATCCTTTAATATATAATCTGAATCAATGTTTTAAATTTTAAATCTTCACCTGTTGATTTATCATTCCTATGAAGTAATATTCTAAATTGATAATCATCAACGGCAACTACTATTTCTTTATCATTTTCTGAATCATTTAAAACTAGATAAGTTGAACTATCTTTCAATAAATTTTCATAATAATAATGTACATCTTCAATTTCACTTGTAGACATATATCCAAGCATTTTTTGCCCATTTTGATTCATTATTCTAGCTAATTCAGTTTCCTCACCATTTTCAAAAGGCAATATATCTTCAGGATAATCTTTTGGTATTTCTTTGCCCTCAGGAATAACTATCTCATTCGAAGCACTACTATTATTTGTTTCAGTAGAAAGATCAGGTTTTTCGTCATCAGATGGTATCTCCATTTTAGTACTTCCTGGAACTAAAATTATATTAACTGTTGTTTTATAATCTAGATCATCGCTTTGTTCATCATTTGCAAGTATTGTATAAGTATAACCTTTATATTCTCCCATATTATTATAGCCATTTTCATCTGAAAAATTCATTATAACTTCTGCATCTTCTAACGCATTATCATAAAACTTTGCAACTTTACTATAATCATCATTTGTAAGTCCAACAACCATATATGATTCATCTGAGTTTTTTGAAGCTGCCATTAAAAATAAATCATTATAAATTGGAACGATATCATCAGGATATCCTTCTGGCAAATCAACACTTTTCTTAAGATTCGTTGATACAACCATTTCGTTATCCTCATCTTTTATTGTCATTTCATTGCCACTAGTTTCTATATCGACTTTTCCACTTTCTTCCTCTTTCTTATCATTTCCACAACCAGTTACAAAACTTGCAATTAATAAAATCATTAACATAATGGATATAATTTTCTTCATTAGCCTCTCCTTTCGACTACTTAGTTAAATATTTATACCCATTATTAAAATTTTCAAACTGCTTTTTAGTTATTTATACAAGCACTTTATTTACTGCATTTATATATGCTTTTATGCTTGCTTCAATAACATCTGTAGACAATCCTTTACCATTAATAATTTTTCCGTCGTAATCTATTTGTACCCTTGCTTCGCCTAAAGCATCTTTTCCTTTTGAAACTGATTTTATTTTATAATCTTTTAAAATAAAATTAATCTTAAATATTTTTTCTATTGCATTAAATGCTGCATCTATTACACCATCTCCACTCGCAACTTCCTCAAATATTTCATCATCATAATTAACTTTAATTGTAACTGTTGGATTTATTGTATTTCCACAATTTACAACATATCTTTCCAACTTAACTTTATCAATCATTTCGTAAATGTCATCTCTTATTATTGCTTCGATGTCTGAATTGTAAACCTCTTTTTTCTTATCAGCAACATCCTTGAAAATTTTAAAAGCTTTTAATATTTCTTCCTCATTTAAATTATAACCTAAATTAATAACTTTCTCTTCAAATGCATGTTTACCAGAATGTTTACCCAACACCATTTTATTTTCTTTTAAACCTATTTTTTCAGGGGTCATAATTTCATATGTGCTTTTATTTTCTAAAACTCCATGTTGGTGTATTCCCGCTTCATGCGAGAAAGCATTCTTGCCAACAATTGCTTTATTTGGCTGTACGTCAACTCCAGTAATCGAAATAAGTTTCTTAGACACTTTCATTATCTCCTCAGTATTAATTTGATATGAATAATTAAAATGGTCTTTTCTTGTATCTAATATCATTACAATTTCTTCTAATGCAGCATTTCCTGCTCTTTCACCAATTCCATTAATAGTACATTCAACTTGATTTGCTCCAGCTTTTATTGCTGAAAGAGAGTTTGCAACTGCTAAACCCAAATCATTATGACAATGAACAGATATATCCACATCTTTTATAATGTTATTTTTTACATATTGCACAAGTTTATAAAATTCATCAGGTGTAGTATAACCAACTGTATCTGGAATATTTAAAACTGTAGCTCCTCCTTCAATCGCTTTATTAAAAACTTCGACTAAAAATTCTTTTTCAGTTCTTGTAGCGTCTTCAGCGGAAAATTCAATATCTTCACATTTATCTTTTGCATACTTTACCATTTCATATGTTCTCTTAAGAACTTCTTCCTTTGTCATTTTTAATTTATATTTTCTGTGTATCTCTGAAGTTGCTATAAAAGTGTGAATACGGGGGTGTTTTGCACTCTTTACAGCATCATATGCTCGATCAATATCTTTCTTTAACGCTCTAGCAAGAGAAGCAACTACAGGTTTCTCTACAGCTTCTGCAATAGCTTTAATAGATTCAAAATCTCCATCCGATGAAATTGCAAATCCAGCTTCTATTACATCAACATTTAACTTTTCTAATCTTTTAGCCATCTTAACTTTTTCTTTTAAATTCATTGAACATCCTGGCGATTGTTCACCATCTCTTAATGTTGTATCAAAAAACTTTATTCTCCTATCCATTCTTTCCCTCCTACAAATTCTTTTCAAAAAACAAAAAACGCCCTTGTTAAAGGACGAATATTATTCCGCGGTACCACCTTTGTTATCTACGATCACTTAAAGTCTATAATGGAACTACCCATAAATTCCTACTAATTTCAAAATTTAAATTCAGGAGCGAGAAATAAAAAAACTTATTATTGATTTTCACCAACCATCAACTCTCTATAAATAAGTTAATCTATGCTCTCCATCATTTTCAATATAAATATTTAAATCTTATAATACTGTTTTTTGAATTTTCTGTCAACTATTTTTATTTTTTTCTTTTTCATTGACAATTCTTCCTTTTTTCTGTATTCTTATGGATAAAATATAATTAATGAGGTGAAAAAATGAAAGTAGCAGAAGCAATAATTAAATTTCTTGAATCAGAAAATGTAAAAACAATTTTTGGATATCCTGGTGGTGCCGTCCTGCCACTTTATAAAAGTCTAAAAACTTCAACTATAAATCATATTTTAGTTCGTCATGAACAAGCAGCAATACATGCAGCAAGTGGTTATGCTTTAAATACAAATAAAGTCGGAGTATGCCTTGCAACTAGTGGCCCTGGAGCAACAAATTTAATAACAGGTATAGCGAATGCTTACATGGATTCAATTCCCGTTGTTATAATAACTGGACAAGTAAACACTAATATTATCGGTTACGACTCTTTTCAAGAAGCTGATATTATTGGAGCCACAGAACCTTTCACGAAATATAATTTTTTAGTAAAAAATGAGAATGAAATAGGAAAAATTTTTAAAGAAGCTTTTCACATTGCTAATACAGGTCGAAAAGGTCCAGTTTTAATAGATATACCAACAGATATTCAAAATAAAATTGTTGAATATAACTATCCTGAAACAATTGATATTTTAGGATATAAACCAACTTTTAACGGAAATAAAAATCAAATAAAAAAAGCATATGAAAAAATATGCAAATCAGAAAAACCATTATTGTGTATTGGAAATGGTATCTTATCAAGTAATGCAAGAAAAGAACTTCAAGACTTTATTTCGTTAACTGAAATTCCTGTCGTTCATACACTTCTAGGGAAAGGTGCGCTTGATGAAAAAGACCCACATTATATTGGAATGATAGGTTCGCACGGCCATAAATTTGCTAATAATTTAATTGAAAAATCAGATCTTTTAATAATTATTGGAATGAGTATTTCAAATAGAACTACTGCAAATTTTTCAACAAATGAAAAAAGTATTATTCATATTGATATTGATCCAGCTGAGGTAGGAAAAAATCTTGTTTCTAATATACCAATCATTGGCGATGCTAAAAACATTTTAAAAGAATTATCAAATTATAAATATAATTCAGCCTATGAAAATTGGATAAACATTATTAATTTTGAAAAAGAAAATAACAATATTTATTTAGGTAAAAATAAAATTATTGATTTAAAATTAGCAGCTATTACAGATAAATTAGGTGATAATGCTGTATTCATCGCTGATGTTGGTAACAACCAAATATGTGCAGCACATAATATTAAAATGTATAAAAACAGAAAATTTTTCACTTCAGGTAGACTTGGTACCATGGGATTTAGTCTTCCAGCGTCAATCGGATCGCAAGCAAGTGATATTACTAATGAAATCGTCGTAATAATCGGTGACGGAGGTTTTCAAATGGTAATGAACGAATTAATAACCCTATATGAAAACAACTTAAATGTTAAAATAATACTTATGGATGATAATTCATTAGGAATGGTAAGAGATTTACAAAAAAATAGATATGATGAAACTTTTTCAACTAATTTTAAAAGTAATCCAGATTTTCATAAAATTTGTAGTGCAAACAATGTTAAATATTTTAATTTAAATAGCTTAAAGGATACAGAAGAATTTATAAATTATAATTCATTATGTCTTGGAAGAATTAATCAAAGGGATGATTTTTATGAGTAGATATACAATCGCATTAGTTGTAAATAATCAATCAGGAGTATTATCAAAAATTGCAGGGCTTTTTACAAGACGCGGATACAATATCGACAGTTTATCAGTAGGTACTCTTGATAGCGAATTTCTATCAAGAATGACAATAGTATTTAATGGCGATGAAAATACTTTAGAACAAGTAAAAAAACAATTAAACAAATTAATTGATGTTATTAAAGTAGTTGATTTATCGAAAGATCTTTCAATATCAAGAGAACTTGTTTTAATAAAAGTAGACACAAATTCAAATAATAAAAGAGATATTATCGATATTGTAGATACTTTCAGAGCCAAAATTATTAGTTACAATAAAAAATCAATCATAATTGAACTAACTGGCGACAAACCCAAAATTGATGCATTTACATCTGTACTTTCTAGTTACGGAGTAAAAGAGTTAACTCGAACAGGATCCGTAGGATTACTCAGATAATAAACATCATTCACATATACATAATACATGTCTTTTAATTCAATTGACATGTATTATTTTGTGAACATTGTAAATTTTACTCTTCTATTAAAAATTCCAACGCATTTCTTTTTAAAATTCCATCATAATAAGAATCAGGCTCTACATCCAATGTTAAAAGAATTTTCTTATAGTGGTCAGATATTTTTTTCAAAGGTCGCAACTCCCTTTCTAAAGTGACATCATCTCTAGTTGTTAATGCTACTTGATAATATTCAACTATTCCCAACCTAGTTGCTACAAAATCTACTTCATACTCATTTACTTTACCAATATTAACTGTATATCCTCTTCTTTTTAATTCTAAATAAATAATATTTTCAAGTATATGACCATAATCAACTTTTTTATTTCCTAATAAAAAGTATCTCAAACCTATATCTACTGCATAATATTTTTCCAATGTTTTAAGATGCTGCTTACCTTTTATATCATATCGATTAACTCTATATAATATATAACTATCTACCAACCCTAAAAGATATGATTCCACAGTATTTGTTGAGATTTTTCTTCCATTAGAAGTCATAGTATCTGCAATTCGTTTTGTTGATGTTATATTTCCAATATTATCAAACATAAATTTAATAACACTGTCAAGCATGAAAACATCCGAAATATTCCTTCTACCTACAACATCTTTAAGTACCACTGTATTAAATATACCTTCTAAATAATTTTGTATAAGCTCTAAATCCATATTTAACTTTAATGAATACGGAAAGGAACTATATAATAAATAATCAGAATATTTCTTATTCAAATCTGTTTTATCACCCAAAAAACCTATATACTCTTTAAATGATATTGGTAACATCTCTATAGTTATATATCTACCTGAAAGCAATGTAGCCAATTCGCTAGACAATAAATAAGCATTAGAACCTGTTATATATATATCTATATTTTCTTTGATATATAAACTATCCACTACTCTTTCAAACTCATTAACCTGTTGAATTTCATCTAAAAATATATACATTGTTTTTTCTTTTAACAATCTTTCTTTTATATATTCATATAATTTTTTTGCATCCAATAGTTCATAATAATCCATATCTTCAAAATTTATACTTATTATCTGATTTTCTTCGATACCATTTGATAAAAGATACTCCATATACTGCTTAAATAATGTAGATTTTCCACATCGCCTAATTCCAGTAACTACTTTAATTATATCTTTATTTTTAAGCTTAATTAATTTTCTTAAATAATCTTCACGAATTATCATAAAATCACTCACCCTTTTTTATCATTATAAACAAAAAAGATGTATTTTTCAACAAGTTTTGTCAATTCATTCTTAAAACTTATGTTTTTTTGCTATTTATTGGAATATTTTGATAAAAAACCTCCAAGTGATAATCTAATTTTAATAATTAGACTGTTCATTTTGGAGGTATAATATCATTCATATCAAGCACTATATCACATGTCTTTGGATTCAATTGACATGTGTTTTTTTGTGCACAAGTTGCGCATTTACCACTTTTAAACTCATTTAATAATCTCTTTATTTGAAATACTGTAAAAGTAAATATAATTATTGATATAATAGTTGTAAAAAAAAGTCCCATAAAAAACCTCCTCTATTTCTAGTTTGATTATATCTTGCTAATAATAAGAAGTCAAGATGAAATTGAAAATCATTCTCATTATTTTTCAAAAAAAAAGACACTTTCATGTCTTAATTAATCATTTTTTTTTCAGTAATTTCCTTCTTTCCCTCTCTATATAAAATACCAAATTCAATACTATCAACTAACGCTTTCCAACTTGCTTCAATAATATTAGTTGATGCTCCAACAGTTCCCCAATTATTATTACCATCTGTCGTTTCTATAAGTACTCTTACTTTCGCTTCGGTTCCATCATTACTATCTAGTACTCTAACCTTATAATCTACTAAATAGAACTTTTCAATCTCAGGATAGAAATCAATCAATGCTTTTCTTAAAGCTTTATCAAGAGCATTTACAGGGCCATTTCCACTAGCAGCGGTATGAACTTCTTTGCCTTCTATATTTACTTTAATCGAAACCTCAGAATATGATCCATCATTATTTAGTTTCTCAGTAATTATCCTAGCATTTTTTAATTTAAATAACTCTTTAAATCTTCCAAGTGCCTTTTCAACTAACAATCTAAACGAACCATCTGCTCCTTCAAAATGATATCCCTGATATTCAAGTTCTTTTATTCTATTTACAACATTCCTAATTCCATCGCCTTTTTCATCTATATCAATTCCTAATTGCTTAGCTTTATATATAATATTTGCTTTTCCAGATAATTCAGATATTACAACTTCTCTATCATTACCTACTAGAATTGGATTAATGTGTTCATAAGTTGCAATATCCTTAAGTATTGCGCTTACATGAATCCCACCCTTATGTGTAAAAGCATCACTTCCTACAAAAGGTAAATTACTAGGATGACTAGCATTAATTAGTTCACTAACAAATCTAGAAACTTCTGTTATTTTTCTAAGCTTGATTTTCTCAAGTAAATCTCCATCATATTTTAAAATAATATTTGGAATTATTGATGATAAACTTGCATTACCACATCTTTCTCCATAACCATTGATAGTTCCTTGTATTTGAGTGATTCCTTCTTCAAATGCTATTAATGAATTTGCAACAGCAACCTCAGAATCATTATGAGCATGAATTCCCATTTCACAAGTAACAAATGGTTTAACTTCTTTAATAATATTTCTTACCTCACACGGAAGAGTTCCCCCGTTAGTATCACAAAATACAATTGAATCGGCATTTGCTTTAACTGCTACATCTATTACTTTTAAAGCGTATTCTTTATTTGCTTTATATCCATCAAAGAAATGCTCTGCATCAAAAATAACTTCCAGTCCACGATCTTTTAGATATTTAATTGAACTTTCAATCATTTTTAAATTTTCTTCCAAAGTTGTATTAAGTGCAACTGTAACATGTAAATCCCATGTTTTTCCAAATATTGTTGCAACTTTAACACCAGATTTTATAATTTCTTTTAAATTATGATCATCTTCCGGTTCAATATTTGCTCTTCTAGTTGATCCAAAAGCAGCAATTTTTATATTTCTAAATTTCATATCTTTTACTTTATTAAAATATTCTATGTCTTTAGGATTTGACCCTGGCCAACCACCTTCAACATAATCTACACCTAATTTATCAAGCTCTTTTGTAATTCTAATTTTATCTTCAGTTGAAAATGATATTCCTTGTTTCTGACTTCCATCACGCAAAGTAGTATCATATATTTTCAGCATATTTTTACCTCCTACACTAATTTAGAACAAATATAATCTCCAACTTCACTGGTTTTTAACTTTCCACCCATATCAACTGTAAGCATATTTGCATCTATTGCAAGTCTAATCGCATTATCAATTTTTTTCGCTTCTTCAGTATATCCTAAAACATCTATCATCATAGATGCAGCCATTATTGCAGCAATCGGATTAGCTTTATTCTGACCCGCAATATCAGGTGCAGAACCATGAACAGGTTCAAACATTGAAACCCCATTAGGATTAATATTACCTGAAATTGCCATTCCCATTCCGCCTTGTATTTCCGCTCCTAAATCTGTAATAATATCGCCAAACATATTGCAAGTAACAACAGTTTCAAGTTCCTCAGGATTTCTTACCATTTTCATAGCCATAGCATCTACAAATAAATAATTTTTTTCTACTGTATCAAAATCTTCTCCAACAGATTCAAATACTCTTCTCCATAAATCATGTCCATATGTTAATACATTAGCTTTATCACAAAGAGTAAGTTTTTTCGATTTATTTCTTTTACTAGCATATTCATATGCATATCTAACAACTCTTTCAACACCTTTATAAGTATTAACCATCTGTTGTGTTGCAACTTCATCTTTAGTTCCTTTTTTAAAGAATCCACCCACTCCTGCATATAATCCTTCTGTATTTTCTCTAATAATCATCATATCAATATCTTTAGGTTCTTTATTTTTTAATGGTGTATATTTTGAATCTAATAATTTTATAGGTCTTAAATTAATATATTGATCAAATGAAAACCTAAGGTCTAATAAAATTCCATGTTCTAATATCCCTGGTTTTACTCTCGGATCTCCTACTGCTCCTAAATAAATTGCATCATAGCCTCGAAGCTCTTCTTTAACATCATCAGTAACAAGTTCTCCTGTTTTTAAATAATGATTTGCACCTAAATCAAAATTTTTAAATTCTATTTCTAAATCAGTTATTTCAATAAGTTTATTTAATACTTTTACACCTTCATCTACTACTTCTGGGCCAATTCCGTCTCCACCAATTACTGCAATTTTTAAAGCCATTATTTATTCCCCCAATTTTCTCTAGCATAATTTACTAATCCACCTGCATCAATAATTTCTTTCATAAATTCAGGAAAACCATTCGCTTGATATTCATTATTTTTTGTTAAATTCTTAATCACACCAGTTTCAATATTAACTTCTAATTTATCTCCAGCTTTAATATCTTCTACTGCTTCAGCACATTCTAAAATAGGCAATCCAACATTTATTGAATTTCTATAAAATATTCTAGCAAAAGTATTTGCAATAATTAATGAAACTCCAGAAGCTTTAATAGCAATAGGCGCATGTTCCCTTGATGAACCACAACCAAAATTGTCTTCCGCTACAATAATGTCTCCACTTTTAACATTTGTTGCAAAAGTTTCATCAATATCCTCCATGCAATGCTTTGCAAGTTCTGAAGGAACAGAAGTATTTAAATATCTCGCAGGAATTATTACATCAGTATCTACATCATCACCATATTTCCAAACTTTACCTGTTAAAATCATTTACATTACCTCCTCAGGACCTGCAATTTTTCCCATAATAGCTGATGCAGCTGCGACAGCTGGATTTGTTAAATATACTTCACTTTCTGGATGTCCCATTCTTCCAACAAAATTTCTATTAGTAGTTGATACAGCTCTTTCGCCTTTTGCTAATACTCCCATATGTCCTCCTAAACAAGGTCCACATGTTGGTGTACTTACAGCTGCTCCTGCTTTAATCAATGTTTCAATTATTCCTTCTTTCATTGCATCTAAATAAATTTTTTGTGTTCCAGGAAAAACAATAAGTCTGATATGTTTCGCTTTTTTCTTTCCTTTTAATACTTCTGCTGCTAATCTTAAATCTTCAAGTCTACCATTTGTACAAGATCCTATTACAACTTGATCTATTTTAATATCTCCAACTTCGCTAATTCCTCTTGTATTTTCAGGCAAATGCGGAAACGCAACTTGTGGTTCTATTTTTGAAACATCATATTCATAACATTTAAGATATTTTGCATCTTTATCACTTTTAAATACTTTATAATCTCTTTGAGCAATATCCTTAATATATTCAAATGTAGTTTCATCAGGTTCAATCAATCCACATTTTCCACCTGCTTCAATCGCCATATTTGACATTGTCATTCTTCCGGCCATACTTAAATTTTCAACAACTTCACCAGTAAATTCCATTGCTTTATAAAGAGCTCCATCAACACCAATATCTCCAATTGTATATAATATTAAATCTTTTCCGCCCACCCATTTATTAAGTTTTCCAGTATAATTAAATTTTATTGTTTCAGGTACTTTCATCCAAGCTTTTCCAGTTGCCATTCCAACAGCCATGTCTGTTGATCCAATTCCCGTTGCTAATGCACCAAAAGCACCATAGGTACATGTATGAGAATCAGCTCCAATAATAATATCTCCAGGCAATACAAGACCTTTTTCAGGAAGTAAACAATGTTCTATTCCCATCTCTCCAATTTCAAAATAATTTTTTATTTCTTTTTCATAAGAAAATTCTCTAATAATTTTACACTGCTCTGCAGATTTAATATCCTTATTAGGTGCAAAATGATCAGGAACAATTGCAATTCTATTCTTATCATAAACATCATTAAAACCAATTTTTTTAAATTCATTTACTGCCATTGGAGTAGTAACATCATTACCTAATACTAAATCTAAATCTACTGCTACTAAATCACCCGGTTCTACTTTCTCTTTGCCTGCATGCGCTGCAATAATTTTTTCTACCATTGTCATACTCATATTTTTCTCCTTTATAAACTAAAAATCTCGTCTCAACAAACAGAATTTTTTCTATTTGCTGAGACGAGATTTTTCTCGTGGTACCACTCATTTTTATAATTACTTCACAATAACTATCTTATTAAGTACGAATAATAAATTATTTTATACTCAAGCATTTGTAACGGATACTAACCCGAATTAGCTTACTTATTTTCAGCTATCAACTCAAAGGAGATTTTCAGTCATTATTTTCACCTGGTTCTCAGCTAATCCAGTTCTCTGTAGTAAAAATCAGTAACATACTTGCCTTTTCAAAGTTTTTGTTTATTGTTAAAGATTCTAATTTATCTTAGTCTAAATGTCAAGAATTTTCTGAATATTATTAATATTCATCAATCGCTATTATTTTATTCTATTAATTTTATAGATTCAATAGAATTTTTTAAATGTTTTTTCATCAAATCATACCCTTCTTGAGGATTTTTCTTTTTAAAACACTCTAGCATTTCGCCATGTTCACGTAACTCTGAATCTAATAATTCTTCATCAATATGCTTCAAAATAAAATCTCCCCTTTGTGCAATCAATTGATTTTTAAGAGATTGAATAAAATTATAAAGAATTTTATTTCCTGAAATCTTAGCAATTTCCATATGAAATGATAATCCTACATCTACTGTATATCCATTTTTTTCAATATAATTATTAACTTCATCAAGAACATTATCCAATTTTCGAATATCTTCTTCGCTTGCCACTTCAATAGCTTTATAAATTAATTCTGGTTCAATCATTAAACGAGTTTCCATTAATTCTAAAACATTATAATTATTTTGAATATCATTTACTAATTCTAATTTAGAAATATTTTGAAGAGCAAATTCTGCAACAAAAGTTCCTGTTCCCGATTTTGAAGATAAAACCCCAGTTAATTCTAAAGCTTTAATTGCTTCTCTCATTGAATTTCTACTAATTTCAAAACTTTTTGAAAGTTCACTTTCTGATGGAATTCTTTCCCCTTGTACCCATATTCCCTCTTTTATAAAGCCAATAATCTGCTGTGACACTTCTTGATATAAATTCTTTCTTTTAGCTGGTTTTATCATATTTTCTCCACGCTTTCTATAATCTACGTCTATATTATAACATTCATACAACATTTGCAATAAACTAATAAAATTGTGTTATTTATTTAACACGATAAAGCTCTCAATAAACTTAATTTAGTTTATTCTTCTTTAATATTTTCTAGTCTATATGATTTTGTCATTAATGAAACAATCACGAAAGCAATAAATAATGTAATTACTCTAGCTCTTATTGCTGGTATACTTAATACTTTAAGTAAAGGTACTAGTGAAAATAATCCTATAGAAGTTAGTGTATATCCTAATACTAGATACTTTAAATATAGTTTCAAAACCTTAAAAGCGGCTTAGAAATTTTACTCTCCAAACCGCTTAAGATAATTATCACATATTTGTTATTTGTTATTTGTTATTTGTTATTTCATTCTAATCCAAAACAAATAACATATAACCATACTTCTTTAAATTTTTTTATTAAACTATCTGAAATTGTGTTTTCTCATTATACAGCTTTTTTCATTTCATCATTTTTCTGATAAGGCTTAGCAATAAGCATTGTTAATACAGATGCAATAAGTCCGAAAATAGTAAAAGGAATTGGTGTTCCAAAGCTACCTGTAAGTTTTGCTATAACACATACTACCATAGCGATAATCATTGAAGCCAATACAGTTGTTGCATTAAATGGCTTCGTTTCTTTAGTGAAGTAACCTACAAATATAGGACCAAAAAGGCCAGCAGCTGAGAAAGCGTATGTGTACACTAACCACCCAAGAACATTAGGGAAAGCTATAGATAGCATAGAAGTAACCGCCATAAGTATAACTGTAAGAATTCTTGACATCTTAATCATCTGTTTGTCTGTTACTTTAGGATTTATAGATTTCTTATATATGTCTGTTGTCATGTTTGTTACAGTTGTCTGAGCTGCACTACTTATTGTAGACATAATTACTGCGCAAACTAAACCTGCGAATAATACAAGTAGCCAAGTTGGTAGCTGCGCCATAAACCAAGCTGTTGCACCCTCACCATTCGGAAGGTTTGGATTTAAAGATCTTACAGCAGTACCCATTAAATATGCCCATACAATCGCTACAATAAGCGAAATACCAGATAAGAATAAAGAAAGATTTACTTTCTTAGGATCTTTAATTGAACAAATTCTTTGGTAGTAAATCTGATTTGTACAACCACCTGGAAGAGCAGAAGTAAACCAAAGGGCAACTGTAACCCATCCAACACTTACAAAACCACCCGGAATCGAGATATTCTCAATTGGTACATTTGGGCTATTAAAGATAGCGCTCGTTCCTCCACCCATTCTGATTGCAAAATAAATACTAATTCCGCAAACAATAATCATGAAACATGCAAAAATAAAATCTGTCCATGCAACTGTTTTAAGTCCTGACGGCATAATAAAGAACAAGCTTATAACCGAAATGCTGATAATCAAAATTGGAGCAGGAATTCCTGTTATACCAGAGTAAAGTATTCCGAAAGCTCCAAGTTGCGATGTAATCCATCCAAAAGGTACTATTAGTGCAAAAAAAGCTCCCAATATAGACAACACTTTATTTTCTCCGTAAAAATCCTCAAGAATATCAGGAATTGTTGTAAAATTCCTACTTCTAATCCATGGTGCTAAAAGCATCAATACAAAGAATGGAATTGATGCTGCTATTCCATATGTAACTGTAGATAATCCAAGGCTGTACCCTCTACCTACCAATGCAACCAATACTCCTCCACCCATTGCACTTGCAAACTGAGTACCTACGATTACATAGGTAGGAAGATCTCTACCTCCAACTGCCCAATCGTCAGCAGAAACTCCTTGCTTTTTACTTTGAATAAATGAATACAAAAATGGAACAAACATTATAAATAAACTGCTTAATAAAATTAAAATATTATTGCTCATATTTTCCTCCTTATATAATATAATCTTTTGCTAATTGCAAAACTATACAAACTATTGCAATCAGTAACTTTTTTCGTTTATTTTGAATTATTCAAAATTTTTATTTACTGGTATAACTCAATTAATCGGTGTTCTTATATAATACGTTATTTTAATACCAAGTTGTTAATATTCTGTTTCGCAATTACATATATTTATATTAAATACTTATATAATTTATACAATACTTTTCAAGTTTCTTTTCATCAACTTCTATTCCTAACCCTTTTGCTTCATCAATCATAATTTTTCCATTAACAATTTTTTTAGAATAATTAGTAATATCGTCTTCTAATCTTAAAGGCGAGAAATATGCGTGCCCATATGGATACAGATTATCAGTCGAACTTCCAAGTGCATAACTCGCAGCTTGAGTAATTCCTTCTTCTATCATTGAATTAAATAAACACTCTATTCCAAAACTATTTGCAAGACTTATAATTTCTTTTGATCTATATATCCCACCATTCTTGCTAACCTTTATACTAAAAACATCAACAGCTTCTTCTAAAATTAATCGTTTTGCTTCATGAATTGACATCAAACTTTCATCGGCAGAAATTTTCATATTTGTATTCATTCTAACTTTTTTTAAGCCTTGAATATCCCAAAATGGAACAGGTTGCTCAAATAAATCAATATTGCAATCTTCTACCTGCTTTGAATAATAAATAGCAGTTGATGCATCCCACCCTTGATTAGCATCTACAATTAAAACAAATTTTTCTCCTACTTTCTTTCTAATTGCTTTTGTTCTTTCAATATCTAAATGAACATCTCCACCAATTTTTATCATAATTGAACCATATCCCATTTCAATCATATTTTGAGCTTCAATTGCGTTTTCTTCAGGAGTTCCTCCTCCAATTGAGCCCATAATAGGCAAACTTTTTGTTAAAGTTCCACCTAATAAATTTGAAACAGATACGCCTAAGTGTTTTCCTATAATATCATAAACAGCAATATCAATTGCAGCTTTTGCTACATGCATATCTTTTATTTTACCATCCATCAATTTATGAATCGTTGCAATATTTAATGGATCAGCTCCAATTACAGCAGGACCAATATATTTTTTAATTACCTCTATAACAGTTTCAGCCGTTTCACCTGTAAATAAACCCATCGGATCAGTTTCACCAAACCCTACTATACCTGTATCCGTTGTGATTTTTACAACTATAGGTTCAGTATCCTCTAAAGTTCCATATAGCTTCGATAATTTATAAGGTTTAGCAAGCTTTATTTTTAAATGAAACACATCAATTTTTTGTATTTTCATTATTTATTTCACCCCTTTTTGAACATAGTCCAAAATCTGCTCTCTATTCATTCCTTCAAGTCCTAATCTATCTATTGTTCTAGCATTTTCATATAAATCTGTATCTAATAAAATTTCCCCTAATGAAATAACCGTTTCCATTCTTTTTGTTTTTATTCCTAAGACTTTAGCAAGTTCAACCATTGGAATTAAACCCATTGGTATATCTTCTAAAATATATCTAGTTCGAATTTCTTTTTGCCCACTAATTCCTGAATATGCATTTGTATCTTTTACAATTTCAGAAAGAGTTTCACCTTTTGAATTATAAAGTACATTATACCAAGTTTTTACATCAAGTAATTCAATTCCTAATTTTTTACCTATTTCAACTCGCTCTTTATCTATTCCTACAGCAAATTTCCCAATAGATGGTGTAATTCCATCCCAATAGTATTTCCATTCTCTTCCAGATTCAATCATTGAAGTATTTAAAAGAGTTGGCCCTGGATGCATTATAGAATTCAAATTTTCTAAACTTGTTTGAAGAACATTTTTACCTGCATACATCGTTGGATAAACCAAATTGATTTTATCTAGAACTTCTTGTGTTTTATTTGCTGGTAATGCAGCAACCATTAATTTTTCTTTAATTCCAAAAATTTGCGCTTCACCAACTTCGCTTACTCTACAAGCATAAATCAATGACATTGCTTCAGCAATTATTACACTTACTTCTGGTCTTTCCTTTTTTAAAATACTCATAAATTCTAATGCTCCACCAGTTGCTCCGGGATGTACAAAAATAATTTGTCCATCTTCAACATATGGCAATATAGATTTAGCAATAGCTCTATGTGCTAATGCAGGAGCCACAATCATAATAATATCAACACCATCAACAGCTTCTTTAATATCAGTAGTTGCTAATTTTAATTTTCCAAAACCTTCAACCTCACCAGTTAAATTTATTCCACCTTTTTCATTTAGTATTTCAACAGTTTTTTCAGAAATATCATATAATCTTACTTCATGCCCAAGTAAAGCAATATGTCCCGCAGAAGACTGTCCACCGTTTCCGCCACCAATAACAGCCCATTTTAATTTTTTCAAATCATCACTCCTTCACAAATACCATTCTCTGTTCAGCTATCCTACAGCTCTACAGTCATATAGTAGCATATCTTTTTAAATATTTCAAGAATTAATTTAAAAAATTTGAATTTTCTGATATTTACTATTCATTAATTCTAGTATTTCAAATTTTCAAACACAAAAAAAGCTCAAGTTTTAAACTTAAGCAATTTTTATTATTATATTTCTTTAATGAATTTCAAAAGGAAATGCTCCTGTTTTTGCCGCTTCATGCTTAGAACTATATTCCTCAATTTTATATATTGTTGTTTCAGGATTATTTTTAATATCATCTTTTATATTTTCTAAAACTATAGAACCTTCAGCATAATATTTCTTTTTATTATTAAGACTATTTATTACAACATAGTATTTCCTACCTTTTAATACTTTTGAACCACCTAATACAAAATTTGAATATCTATTTCCTAAACTACCAATTGGCATTCCTTGAAAAAACACCATCATTCCAATATCAGTAATACTATTTGCCCAGTTATCATCAGAAATTGAAGGTAATGTAAATTGATAATCAATTCCTAAATTCTTAATAATATCATTATGTCTATTAATTTCATAGTTTATATCGTTTTGTAATAACTTAACAATCTCTCTTTGTTTTATAACTTTATATTCATCTTCATTTTCTAAAATCGAATTAGTTATATCAATCTTATTTATAATAAATTCATATGATCCTTTATAAATTTTTTTTGTAGCTTTTTCATATACTCTAAGATTATCATCAATATAAAACTGATAAATATATTTATTATCAGAATAACTATAAAAAACTTTTGGATTCCAAATCATTTTAATTTCTTTCATATTCTCAGAGTTAATAAATTCACTATGTGATAAAATTTCAAATCCATCATTTTCAATTATAACTATAGCAGGAATATAATTAGTTAAATTTGTTTTCAAATAAACACCCTCACTTATTTTAAAATTCATAAAAAGTGTTTTTAAAAACGTATCAACTGCTCTATTTTTATTAATTTTGCCATTATCAAAAATTACTGAAGCTCCATCTTCAATAGCAGTATCAAAATATCGATTTAATTCCACTTGCTTATAAGAAACATAATTCAAATTTTCTTCTTTAATTTCTAGAAGCAATAAAAACGGTACTGTAAATAAAATAAAAACCAAAGCTAAATCAGTAATTTTCATTTCTGATCATCCCTCCATAATTAACTATAATATTTTTATCAGGTAAATCTACATTTAAAAGAAGTTCTCTTATTTTTGTTCCCATTGTTTTATTTTCATTTACTGTTTCAACTAAAAAATAATCACCACAACTTAATCTATATATTTCATCACCACTTAATACTTCTGGGAATAATTCATTTAGAATTTCATGATTATAATAATTTTCATAGTTCTCACTAGCTTTATCCTGGAAAGAAGACAAATCAGTGACATCAGTATAAACAGGATAAACTACTAAATGCATATGCGTCATAGAAACTTCATAGACATTTCCACTCGCTTCAATTTTTATCATAAAATCATTATACATTTTAGGTGTAATATATCCCAAATTTCTAACTGAATCTACAAATTTAGTTGTTTCATTAAAAACAAGGTTTCTGGAAATATCATCCTGTTTTTCAAACATATTCATAATCGGAAAAACAAATAACAAAATAACCGCTATAATTATCGATACAATTTTACTTAATGACTCACCCATTATTTCCCCTTATATATTTCTTTAATAATACTACCTGTATTATCAATTTCTAATTCCAAAACATATAATTTATCATCATCAATTATTGATAAATCAATATCTTTAAAATCATCATTTACTCTAACTAAAACATTTTCTATTTCAATATCATACTGTAATCCAGAAATTATCTTACTTATTACTTCATAACCTTTATAAATAAGATAATCTTCCTCACTCTCCTTAACTGTTATCACTTCATTATTAATATAACTTCTTTCAACCAAATCCAATAGTCCATCAATATTTTCATTCGTTTTTAAAAAAAGCATTATTGCAATAATAAAAAATACTATTAAACTAATTTTAAAAATAAAATCACTTAAATTATTATACATAACTATTGTTGAACGAAATACAATCCAATAATTGAATCATTTTCATTCCTAATAACTTTCCCTAAAAATTTACCACTAGGATTTACATATTCATTATTATTTTCATCTATCATTTTAGATATTTTTTCACCACTTGAACTTATTTCACCAATATAGTCGTTTGAAGTAATTCCTGATATATTGTTAATATACCATTCACCATTTGTATCTTTGCCAGTTTCAACATAGATTCCCATTCTTTTATCATCATATTTTCTAACTAAATTAACCACTTCAGATCCAGACACTTTTTGATCATCATACATAGTAAATTCTGATTCCTCAATATCTGAACTTATCTCTCCAATTTTCTCAGTAGAATTTTTTAAAATTCCCTGTCCCTGTCTTAAAATAAAAAAACCTGAAGTTATTACCGCTAAAGTTATTACAACCGCTGCACCAATCATTAACATTTTTAAAGAATTTTCCATATTTCCTCCATTTCTTTTATAATACACTATTAATTTGATTAGAAAAATTTTGTAGCTGATTAAAACTTAATAATAAAAATGGTACTAATAAATAAAAAAATATTGTGAAAGCCATAGGTAAAAATGCTATAAGTTTGCCAAGAACACCCTTTTTTTCAATTAATATTTCAGTATCTTGTTTCCTTTTATCCTGAAAATATTTCCTTTCAAGAACTAATTCATCAAATGCTAACGCTAATGGTATTCTTTCACTAGCATTTATTAAATTATCAACAATTTTTACAAACGGCGGGAAAAGTTCCTCTTGTTTTAATTTTTCAAGAGCTTCTATATCTCCACTATCCATTTCATTTAAACACTGACCAATAGATTGCTTAAATATTACCGCGAATTGTTCCATCCACTTAAGAACTTCTTCCACAGATATTCTTTCAAAATACATAAGCATCAATATTATAGTATGCATTTGTATTACTTCATCCTCAATATTCATTTTCATTACTCGTTTCTTAAATTCAATTAAAATAAGTGGAAAATTATATCCAATAAATGAATTCATAATTGCAATTATCAAATACCACCATTTAAAATATATCTTTTGATATTTTATATATTTATCATAAATTCTATCTGAAATTATATTTGAATTTTTTTTTGATAATTTTTCGGTTTCAGAAAAATATTCTTTAAACTCTAATTTTGAAAATTTTTCAACATTTAGTTTTTTCAAATATTTTTCGTCAAACTCAACAACCTCTTTATCAATACCCATCGGATTCATAATTTGTTGTTTATTCATTGCAATAACATTAAGGAAAATAAATACTGTCATAACAAATAATAAAATTCCTAATATTAATCTTTTAAAGTAAAATTCTTCTATGCTCTTATTATAACCAGCTTTTTTTAATTGTTTTTTAGTTTTTAAATATTTACTGTATCTTTTAGATATTAAGTAATTTATTACGCGTTTAATTTTTTGTTTTTCTAGTATTTTTCCTACAATCGTTTTTTCATGATAAGCCGTTAATTTTTTCTGGTTTTTCATTTTATTAATAAAGATATAAGATCCTATCACTAATATAAAAACTAAAATTTGAATTATAAATCCATAAGCTCCTTCATAGTAATATCCTAATTCTGGGAGATTTACTATTGCCCATTTTTCTAATGGCTTTATAAAAAATATTGGTGAAACAGAAATCAATGATAAACTTTTAAATAAGTGATCTAGCCTTTCTTTTCTTAATAGCTCATATTTAATTTCTTGTTTTAAATAATTCACATTAGTTAAAAATATTGATTTATTTTCAACTTCTCTATCTCCAAATTTCTGAACTAAATTTGCTAGAGCAATAAAATTCTTAAAAAATCTATTTGGAGCAATATCATAATATTTATCAATTTCATTTTCTACATCTTCCGAAGTTAATATCTCATACATTCGTTTTGCATGAAGAGACATTTCAAAATTATTTTTATTAACATTAACTGTGGTATCATATATTGCTTCATCAATCATTTTATGCTCATGATAGTAATGCTTAACTTCTGATAAAAACACTTCAAATTGAGTTAATAATGCATTCTCAATTCTATTAATATAAAAATCTAATAATTGATTATTAATAATATATAAAACTATAATACTTAATAAAAGAAAATATAAATTTTCAATATTTTTAATTAAAATAATTATAAAAAACAAACTAGTAATTAAAGATATATATATAAATTTTACAGATTTTCTGTTAATAGAATTTCTAT
>JAUCFZ010000134.1 GCA_030377915.1 Clostridiaceae bacterium HSG29 | reverse complement strand
TTTTATTTTTGTGTTAATGTTTAATTTAAATATCATCTTTATCACCCATTAACACAGTAATATATTTAGTTATTTTTGTACATCTTTATTTAATCACTTTTCTACATTATTATTTTAGCATTTATAGTATCCTATAGAACCACGATTTCATGTAAGAAATCTGCCTTAGATTATATAAATTTTTTAACCCCTTATAGACCGCTTCACTTATAACTTCAAGGCTATTTGCTTCATTTTTCATATAGCTAAATGCCAGTCTATAGAATGTCTCTTTATCCTTATTAATCATGTCAATAAATTGTTGTTCTTTTTTATTCACTTTTCTATTCTCCTTTCTTTTACACTCATTAGACAACTGAATCCCATAAAAAGTTGCATTCTTTTTATTTTATTTCACTCAGACCATCCTCTATTTTGAAATTTATTCATTCACACTCCCAATTAAATCAAAAGTATAGTATTATTTTTTTATTTCAACATTAAAAAACATAGAAAAAATTAGTGATAAATGGAAACCCTATAGAGCCTATGCAGCTTTATGCTTATGGAATAATATAACTTAGATTAAAGGAGAATTATTATGTATTACACCTCTTCATTAATTCAAAAGATACAAAGTGAATTTTGATATACTAGATGATTGGATTCAAATATCTGACAAATTCAAAAGGGAAATTCAACAGATTAGGGAATACTTAGAAGGAAAAAGGATGGTCAACTGACTAATTATAAATCAATTGCTAATAGTATCGATAATTCAAATGCTTCAAGAGCTGTTGGCAATGCAAATAGTAATAACCCTATTCCAATTATCATACCTTGTCATAGAGTTATTAAAAGCAACAATAATTTGAGTAACTATGCTTTTGGTACTGAATTAAAACAATTATTAATTAACCGTGAGCTGAAAAATTATAATATATAAAATACTTCAAATTAAAAAGACGTTAACTATCTCCAATATTGATAATTAACGTCTTTTTTAGCTATTACGCTATATCTAGATTGCATTAATCCATTTCTTTAGGATACCTTGTACCTCTTGACCAGTCACAACACCCATATGTGTTGTTTCTGGTATTAGTTTGACATCCGCTTCTGTATACTGAGTTACTAAAGGCTCGAATTGTTCTGATATAAATGATTCATCTTCTAAACCAGCAATGACTATTAAAGGAACTTGAATCCTAGCTAAATCCTTTTTGTAATTACGTGGTGCATACCCTGTATTCAAGCGATGTGAATAAACCAAAGTTTCTGTGCTGTCACGTGCTTCTTTCGGCATGTTAAATTCAATCGCAGGAAGGAAGTCAAGCCAATGGATACCTAAAGTATTTAGCATGCTCAATCCTGCTATACGTCGTGTATAAGGATGAGCCCATCCACCAGAATTTTTACGTACTGTAGAAGCATTATATTTAATAAAAGGCGCTAGTAAGAGATATGCATCTGCTTCCTTATAGTATCGACTACCTGCAAATCGAATAACCAAGCCACCACCAGAAGAATGTCCACCAATAATTACTTTCGAGTTCGGATATTGATTCTTAATAACCTCTACGAAATCTGCTAAATCATCTTCATATTGATTTATATATTTAATATCCCCTCTTGTTTCTGTCATTTTTCCATGACCTCTTAAATCTGGTGTAAATACTCGTGCTACATTGTTTTTACTAATTGACTCAGCCAACGACATAAAATACTGACTATGCCAAGCAGAACCATGAATTAATATCAAATTTTTATCTGAATTTGATTCATATTCTCTATAAAATATTTCTTGCCCATCTCTTGCTTTAAATGGTTTGAGCTGTGGTATGTTGCTATAATCAATATACAATTCATCGAACTTCAACTTATTATTATCACAATTGAGATTCTTACTTTTTCCTGTAACAATTAATACAGTAGCTATCACAAGTTGAATCAATAATGAAATTATTACGAAACCTAAAATTTTTAAAATATTTTCCACTGATACCCTCCTATCATATACAATGTTTACAATAATTAAAGCTTAACTATTTTTCAAAGTAATTTCCTTTTGTTACAACGATTTTATTCTCCTGAATTTTCACCCTGGTATTCGTGAATAATAAATTTTATAATCGTAAGCGTAAAATATATCACAACTATTAATTAAGAATTGGATATGGTCTATTTAACGCATACTCTTTGATTCACTAAAATCATCCTTTGCTTCATCATGCATATGTTTTAAATCTTCTTTATTTATACTACATAAATACTGTTCAATTATTTTTTCAGGCTTTCTAAAATTCTCTTGCTTTGTTCAAAAGGAAGTTAATATACCATTTTTTTCTTAGCTTTTATATACATATTTCACATACGAATCAAAAGATGTAGTATTAAGTTATTTACACACAACTGTTATATTACTATTAATTTAGCTATTTCATGTTTGGTAAGGAATCAAGTATTGTTGAACCTTCAAATTCATCTGATAAGATATCCATATACACCTCATCAAATTCTTTTGAGCCGTATATTATTGATTTTCGTCTTCTTCCAATTTCCTTGAATCCGCATTTTTTATATGAATTTATTGCACCTTTATTAAAGGAAAAAACTTTTAACATAATATTTCTTAGGTTTAAAATATTAAACCCATAATCCAACATTAACTTTGTAGCTTCTGTGCCTATTCCTTTATTTCTATATTCTTTTTCTCCAATAAAAATACCAAAATATGATTTTCTGTTAATATAATCAATTCCCATAAGTCGTACAATTCCAATATTTTATTGGTTTTCGTTTCAATAATTGAAAATGCACGTCCTCTTTGACTGTTCATATTTTTTAAGTATTTCATTATTTCTCCTATAATCCTTGGCTTAACGACATAACTTTTCAGTGTTTATTTCGCTATAACTCATATATTTCAGAATCTCATAATTTAAACTTCTGAAACTCTTCCATATTCACATACTTACCGAATTTTGTATATACTCCTCTTAGATATTTTACTAAAATATTATTATTTACAAAAATTACCTAAGTAAATTTTACCATTTCAATTAGCATAGTACAACAATCGATTGTTTAATAACAATATAAATCAAATCAATAAACTAAATTGAAAAATAATATCCTTTAATTTCATTATTTCTTTTATTTAATATTGTGGTTTTTTATATTATCCAATAATCTTTCGCTCCAAAATCGCCTAATCCTAAAATCCACACAACACCATATTCAAGAATTAATACATCTAAATCGATGAAAAATCAAATATAGTAATGAAATTAAATATCAATTAAAACTTTGGTTGGGTTATACTTAACTATTATTTATACTTATCATCATTTTAGAACCCCAAGGTGAATATATAAAAAATAAGTTAAACGAGGAATTTCTCATGTACTTTTTTGAGTATCTTTATAGTCACATTTATAATAAGTCATATTATAACATTCGGTTTCCACTCATACATACTAATATGATATAATAAACTCTATAAATCAATAAGGAATAGGAGGTAATTCTTAATGAACAGCAGAAAAATTAATAAGCTCGGTATTCCACAAATACTATCAGTTATTCTCATTATAACTTTGTTTTTATTTATTAGCATTATTTTCAATAACGATATAAAACACTATATTGAAACTCAAGAAGAACAAATTTTTAAGGATCTTTCATTTCAAGCTAGAAAGGTAGACACCCGAATGGCTGAAATATTTGATCGTGCAAAACTAAGTAAATATTGGCTTGAAGAAGTATCACTCTCTGCTATTAAGGATATCAATTTAGAGGACTACAACTGGGCATATCATAAAGAGCTAAAAGTCACTTATTTAGTTAAGGACTACAATCATCTTGGAAGCATCTATATAAATGGCAAATATGAAGATATGACAGAAGCACAGGTGAATGAAGTTAAACGTATACTTGCAACCTTTGAACTTCAAAAATTCATTGTACCAAATTGCTTCGCAATAGTGAATCTTAATCACTATATTGAGGAAATTTTTATATATTGATAGTAGACCTTTTTTTGAAAGTGTATTATTGTTAAGTTACCACACCAAGCAATAAAAC
>JAUCFZ010000133.1 GCA_030377915.1 Clostridiaceae bacterium HSG29 | reverse complement strand
CTTATAATATTTTTTTCTCTAAAGGTCTAAGAGTTATTGCTCCTTAGAAATGCCATATTGCTTTAAGCCTTTTTCTTGTTTATTTCAAAAAAAAATAGTACATGAAGAAGAAAAAATAATTCTGCCATAAATAAGTCAAGAAAGAATAGAATCAAGATTGAAATTAAATTTATATTTGTCAGATATATTACAAAAAAGAGCGAAAAGCCCACTACTTGAGTGGTGGGAGTTTCAGTACATATGATGTAACCTAAGTTCGTGATAGATTTTTTTCTTTAGATGAAGCATTTTTTGATTTGGAAATTTTTTTCAAATTATTCATTTGCGGAAGTGTCAAATACTTGGACTACTATATTTGTTTTTGATAATTTCAAATAGATAAATTGTAAGAATCATTGAAATTAGTGGTTTTTAATATTAATAGTAATTTAGAATTAAATCTTTGTTAAAAAATAAATTAAATGTTTGTTTTTTTTTAGATAATCATGTATAATTAATATGAAATTAATTTCAATTGGTTATACAATTGAATTCAGTTAAATATAGGATGATAAATTCGGGAGAGAATTATTTAATTAATCACCGAAGGAAGAAGCTTTTTGTTTTGTCGATAAAAAGGGAATTTCTCAGGTAAAAGGACCGTTTTTGGACTAATCTCTGGAGAGCTGTATATATTGCAGCACCGAAGGTGCAATTTTATCTTTTGATAAAAGAAACTCTCAGGTAAATAACAGAGCAAATGACATAGTATTTTGTCGTTTGCTCGTTTTTGTTTTTGAGGAGAATTATGGAAAAATTTATTATTATTACTAATAATTATTCAGTGAAAGATAAGTTTTCTGATTTGGAAATAAATTTTTTAGATGGAGAAGTTATTGATGTACTTAAATATGTGAGAGATCAAATTCATTTGGGATATAAATTATTATCACATCCACTTGGCGGAAGTGTTAAACCTAATGAGACTCCTTATAAGTCTGTAATGATTTCTAAGAGGAAATATAATGAAATGAATATGGATTCGTTAAGAATAATAGAAGAAAGTATTCAAATGACTGAAAAATTATTAAGGGATAGAAAAATGAGAAAGTGGCCTGAAAAAATAATTAAAGATTTTGCAATTATTGATCTTGATTTGATTTCAGGAGCAATTGAAAGCGCAATTTAATAGGAGGTAAAAATGTCAAAGATTTATGATGTAGCTATAGTTGGCTCAGGTCCTGCAGGATTATCAGCTGGTTTATATGCTGCTAGAGCAAAAATGGATGTAGTAATTTTGGAAAAAAATGCTACTGGTGGACAAATTGTTACAACTGATGAAGTTGCAAATTACCCAGGAAGTGTTCCCGAAGCAACTGGGCCAAGCTTAATTGCTAGAATGGTTGAGCAATGTAATGAATTTGGTGCTGAGTTTATGAAAAAAGGTGTTAAAGAAGTTAATTTTGAAGGACAAATTAAAGAATTAGTATTAGAAGATGATTCTATATTAAAAGCTAAAGTAATTATTATTGCAACAGGTGCAAAGCCTAGAAAAACAGGAGCTCCTGGAGAAGTTGAATTAATAGGTAAAGGCGTTTCTTATTGTGCAACATGTGATGCGGATTTCTTTACTGATATGGAAGTATATTGTATTGGTGGCGGAGATACTGCTGTTGAAGAAGCAATGTATTTATCTAAATTTGCTTCAAAAGTAACACTTGTACACAGAAGAGATGAATTAAGAGCTGCTAAATCAATTCAAGAAAAAGCATTTAAAAATGAGAAAATTGATTTCATTTGGGATTCAGTTGTTAAAGAAATAAATGGCGATGGTATTGTTGAGCAAATGGTATTAACAAATAAAAAAACAGGTGAAGATATGGTAATAGATGCACCTGAAGATTTTGGTACTTTTGGAATATTCGTATTTATTGGATTTATGCCAAATAGTGAATTATTTACTGATAAAGTAGAAATGGAAAGAGGCTATATTGTAACTGATCCAGATATGAAAACTAATGTTGAAGGTGTTTTTGCAGCTGGAGATATTAGAGTTAAATCATTAAGACAGGTTGTAACTGCAACGGCTGATGGAGCAATCGCAGCTGTTCAAGCAGAACATTATATAACAAATAATTTCTAAAGGAGGAAAAGAAAATGATATTATTAGAAAAAGATACTTTTGAAGCTGAAGTACTAAATGCTGAAGGGTATGTACTAGTTGATTATTTTGGAGACGGATGTGCACCTTGCAAAGCTTTAATGCCTGATGTTGAAGCATTAGCTGAAGAATTTGAAGGAAAAGTTAAATTCTGCAAACTTAACACTACTAAAGCTAGAAGATTGGCAATATCTCAAAGAGTTATGGGATTACCAGCACTTTTGCTTTACAAAGATGGTGTAAAAATTGATGAAGCTACAAAAGATGATGCAAATAAAGAGTATATCAAAGCGATGATAGAGAAAGTTTTATAAATCTCTATATATAATATAATAGGAGGTGTCAACCTTGCGTTTAGAAATAGGCGAAATTAATATTAAAGATGTTAGATTTGGTGAGAAATGCGAAGTAATAGACAATGTATTGTTTATTAACAAGGAAGAACTTATTGGTTTGATTGATGACGATCATTTTGAAAGTGTCGATATTGACATTGCAAAACCTGGTGAAGAAACAAGAATTACACCAGTTAAAGATGTTATTGAGCCAAGAGTAAAAGTTGATGATGGCCTTGGAATGTTTCCAGGAGTTATTAATCATGTTAAAACTGTTGGTTCAGGAAGAACTCATGTATTAAAAGGATCGGCTGTTATCACATGTGGTAAAATTGTTGGATTCCAAGAGGGAATCATTGATATGTCAGGACCAGGAGCAGAATTTACACCTTTTTCAAAGTTAAATAATGTCGTATTGGTTTGCAATCAAAAAGAAGGTATAGAATCTCATTCGGTTGAAAAAGCAGTTAGACTTGCTGGACTTACAGTTGCAGATTATCTTGGAAGACTTGGAAAAGATATTGAACCTGATAATATTGAAACATACGAAACATTACCTTTATTAAAGCAAATAGAGCAATATCCAAATTTACCAAAAGTTGGATATGTATATATGCTTCAAACACAAGGCTTAATGCATGATACTTATGTATATGGAGCAGATGCAAAATATTTGATTCCTACAATGTTATATCCAACAGAAGTTATGGATGGAGCAATTTTAAGTGGAAACTGTGTATCAGCATGTGATAAGAATACAACTTATCATCATTTGAATAATCCAGTTATTAAACATTTATATAAACAACATGGAAAAGAAATTAATTTCATGGGTGTTATTATAACAAATGAAACTGTATTTTTACAAGACAAAGAAAGATCTTCAGATACTGTTGCAAAATTAACTGAGTATTTAGGACTTGACGGAGTAGTTATTACTCAAGAAGGTTTCGGAAATCCAGATACAGATTTAATTATGAACTGTAAAAAAGTTGAAGCTAAAGGCATAGATACAGTAATACTTACTGATGAATATGCTGGTAGAGATGGTGCGAGCCAATCATTAGCAGATGCAGATAAAGCGGCTGATGCTGTTGTTACAGCTGGAAACGCAAATGAATTAATAGAATTACCACCTATGAAAAAAATTATTGGTATGCTTGATTATGTTGATAATATTGCAGGTGGATTTGATGGATCACTTCGTGAAGATGGTTCAATATTGGCAGAGATACAAGTTATCACTGGTGCAACTAATGAATTAGGTTTTAATAAACTTACAGCAAGAACTTACTAATAAGGAGGATATATGAATATACTTGAAAATAAAAAAGTAATAATCATTGGTGACCGCGACGGCGTTCCTGGTCAAGCAATGGAAGAGTGTGTAAAAACAGTTGCTACTGCTGAAATAGTTTTTTCAGTAACTGAATGTTTTGTCTGAACGGCTGCAGGAGCAATGGATTTAGAAAATCAAAATAGGGTAAAAGATTTAACAGAAAAACACGGGGCAGAAAATATAGTAGTATTGTTTGGGGCATCTGAAGCAGAAACAGCTGGCCTAGCAGCAGAAACAGTAACAAATGGAGATC
>JAUCFZ010000132.1 GCA_030377915.1 Clostridiaceae bacterium HSG29 | reverse complement strand
TTCTTTTTTAAATGTTTTACGTTTAGTTAATGTATTAAACCATTCGTAAAATTTTAGTAATTTTTTAATTGAACCATATTTTTTAAAGTAATCAATTTTAATTAACACATCAACCTGTCTTGTATTTACACTTGTTTCGGACTTTATTAAAGTTAATAATTCTGCAAATGTTTTAGGATTTGTTTCTCCTAACAATTTCATATCTTCACAAACTTTTGAATTAATAAATTTTACTGTTTTTAAAGATTGATTTATCCTGTTATTTTTTTTATCAATTACAAAACCTGTATTATTTAATCCAAATTGTAAATCTCCTATGTGGATATTAAAATATTCCATCTCTTTTTTTAAAGCTGAAACTTTATCAATATCTTTATTTTCTGTATATAAGTCCAACATCACTTTGTAAAACTCATATGGGTAGTATGCTTTTAGATATGCTCCATATAGACTATCCAATGCTACACTTAAGCTATGGGAAGAATTAAATGAATATTTTGAATTATCAATAATTATTTGCCAAACCTTTCTTGCATCTGCTTCTGTATTATTCTTTGCAATAAATCCTTTTATGAATCTATCCTCAACCTCATCAACGACTCCTTCAACTTTTTTTGCTATTGCTTTTATTAATGAATAACATTCGTCAACTGGAAATCCTGCATATTCTAATGTTTGCATTATTTGTTCTTGATATAAAAGCCAAGAATCTTGCATTTGTTCAGTTTGTATTAATTCATCAAAATCCTTAATTCCATATGAAAATTTTTCTCTTTTTAAAAACTTATCAATCATTGATGCAAACCCCGGTCTAATTCCGGCAATAAAATTTGATAATTCTGAAACTGTAGAAGGTCTATATTGCATAATTTTATTACGTGTCCCCTCTTGTTCTACTTGATTTAATCCCATAGTTATTCCATCGTAAAATAATCCCCAAACTTTCTTATCTTTTTCTACTATTTTCATTAATTCATTTGAAGGAATAGGTTTTATGCCTGCTAACTCAAATGTTTTATATATTATATCAACAACATTAACTTTAAGAAAATCATTTTTTACATACTTATATCCATCTAAATATTTACCATCAATAATAGTTACAATATCATCTCTTAATTTTATAACACCTATATCCTTAAGAACATTTCCATTATGAGAAATACAAGCACAAGGATTTCTACTTGCACTATCTATAATTCCTTGATATTTTGTACTTTCATTAAACATATCTATGTATGATTTATCTATATAATCTTCAATATTTAATATTTTTTCAGAGTGCTTTTGGCTTGATTCATAATTAGAAATACCTTTTGTTACGGTATTAGATTCTTCAAACCCAATTTCATTTGCTCTTGAGTATGTTTTAAATGCTGATTTTACTTTCAATGTTCCATATGAAATCATATAATAGGTACTATTTTCACCAAGAATTTCTCTTTGAGCTTGAATAAACACTTCTGGATTTCCGCAATTCATATCCACATCAGGAATAGCTCTAGTCTCTAATATCCTAGAAATCGACATAAATCTTTCAGGATAGAGTTTAATTGGTGCAGATATTCTATCAATAGTTGTAAATCCAAGTAATTTTGTTATATAAAATGATGGAGCAGATCCTCTGGATGTTAATGTAAGCCTTCCACCTAATTCTTTCGCTCTCTTTATTACATAATAATTTAGAATAAAATAATCTGCCATTTTTGTTTCTATTACAATATTAATTTCTTTTTTTATTTCTTCGATATATAAGGGTCTTTTTTCTATTGGAATATTTTCAACTTCCTTATTCCAAGCATTTCTAAGTATTTCTTTAAAATGCACTACTCTTTCTTCATATGTTTTATCTGGAAATATATTGGGAACTTTAATATCCTTATTAAATTCAATATCATTAAAATCTAAAAGTATTAATGTGTTTTGCAAAGATTGAGTTATCTGCTCTCTACTCAAAATCCCTTGCTTTATGAATCTATCATAGGCTGTTTCATATGAAGGATAATCTAAAAACCATCCCTCTTCATTTTCATAATTAATATGTTTAGCTTTTAATAAAGCATCTCTTTCTTTATGTTGTTCAGGATAAATATAATGACTATCCATTCCTGCAATTAATTTTATTCCATATTCTTTATTTATATTTAATAAAAATTTATTCCAATCTTTTTGTAATTCAGTATGATGATTTTGAACTTCAAGCATAAAATTATCTTTAAATTTTTCATATAACTTAAGGATAATTGATTTTGATATTTCTTCTCCATAACCATTGAAAGCGATACAAGCTGTAGTAATGAATACATCATCTTTGGGAAGGTTTAATATTTGCTCCAATGATAATCTTGGCTTATAATAAAATCCTTCAATATTCGCATAAGACAATGCTAAATTAATTGCTTTCATTCCTTTTTCAGATTTTGCTAATATTATTATATGATTATTAGTCCTATCTTTTTGTTTATTATCTATTACCCAATATGCTTCTGTTCCAAATCCAAATTTAATATTATTATTTTTAGATTTCTCATAACATTCAAGGTAATTCCCTTGGTTGCCGTGTTCAACTGAATACATCATTCCATATCCTAATTCACTTATTCTATTTATATAATCATTGTACCCTACTGTTGAATCAGGTGTTGAAATATTTGAATAATATGTATGTTTATGGTAATTAATATATCTATTCATTTAAACCTCCTTTAAACAATTCTTTTTTTGAATTAACAATTAAATCTTCTTCTTTAAACACCTCAAAATTACATATAATTTTATTCATCTATCCCAACCCCATATTCTTCAAATAAATGTTGTTGTCCTGAAAATTCTTTAAATAATTCTTTTTCTTTTTTTAACCTTGCAATTATTGCATCTCTCTTATTATCAAATCTCCCTAAATAAATGTTTTTATAATTATATTTAATACTTGCCGACCATTTATTCCTAGATTTATCCCAAGAAACACCTGATACGCCAGAAGTATTATTCTTTTTTAATGTACAGTTAAATCCGTTCTGTTGATTAGTACAAACCCTTAAATTTTCCTTTCTATTGTCTAAGGTATTTCTATTTATATGATCAACATATTCTCCTTTTTTTGCATTTATTATCAACCTATGAAGCGATATAGAATTGCATTTATATTTATTTTCCATATAAAACCCATTTCCTGTTTTTTTATTATAATACCAAGCAAAATCTTTTATCTTTCCATAATCTTCTAAATCAAAATAAAAAACATCCTGAGTATTTGTTGCATATCCTACTCCAAATTCTCCCGTTAAATCATATTTATTATACTTCTTTTTCCCATTATTTAAACCTGCTTTCTTTAACTCTTTATAAATTGTATGTTTTTTAAATCCATACTCTTTTGATAATTCAATAATACTTTCTCCATATTTATTTCTTTCGGATATTTCCTTTAATACTTTTAATTCAATTTCCATTCTTTACCACTCTCCTTTCTTTTTATTATATCCACCATCTATCAATTTTTTTAAAATAATGCAACATAATATCTTTATTACTTTTCTTATTTTTTATATCTTTAAAATCATCCTCTCTGAATCTCTTTAATGCTTCTAAGAATATTTGTAAATTCCTCGTATCTTTTTCTTGTCCTATATAAATATCATTATTTTTCATATTTTCATATAAGTGTTTTAGACTCCACTCTAACAATTCTAATGAATAGTTGGAATCTACTCCTACATATCTAAACCAAAATTTAATTAACCATCCTAATTATTTAAGTTTCTTTAGACTTAGATTGTATTTTAATTTCCTCAAAAACATCTTAATCCTCCATAAACTCATTATCGTCCTCCTTTATTAATAATCTAAATAACCATATAGCTCCTAGCATACCAATACATACTCCTGTTAATGATGGAGCATTTACTTTCCACATTCTTATTCCAAACCATATAACCACACCACTCATCATTATTGTAAGTGTATTAATAAATATTATATACCATTTAATTTTCATTTTACCTCCTTAATAAAATCAACATAATCATCATCAATTATTTCTACATCTTTTGAAACCTCTGAATTTAATATAACACAAGGT
>JAUCFZ010000131.1 GCA_030377915.1 Clostridiaceae bacterium HSG29 | reverse complement strand
ACCAATTACACGAGTATTAACTATTGCACCGTGAAATGAAATGCCTGTATAAGTGCCAACTATACTTAAAATTGCAAAAAAAAGTCCAATATAAATTTTTGTATATATTGTTTGAGCATTATATTTTAAAAATTTTTTTGTAATATTAACTCTTGAAAATATAAAGGCAATCATTATTATAAAGCCAACTCTGTATACTAATTGAATAAAAATATTTAACATCTTTAACCCCTTATTTTAATTATTTTCTTATATTATACAGTGAAATTGTAAATATTCAAAATGCAAAATAAGAAAAAAAGTTTTTGATTATATTTCGCTAAAAACACTTGATAAAAACATGAAATGATTATATAATAAAGAACAGATTGTTTATAAGGAGAAATAAATGGATAAAATGGATAAAATAGAAATATTGGTAACGGAAGAATATAATAATGTAAGGATTGATAAAGCGCTTAGTAATTTAACTGATGAGTTAACAAGATCTTATATTCAAAAACTGATTGAAGAAGAACATATTCGTATTAATGGGGAATTAGTTGCAAATAAAAAAAATGTAGTAAAAACTGACGATGAAATAGTTGTTGAAATTCCACCAGCAAAAGAATTGAATATTAAAGCTGAAGATATTGAACTTGATTTTGTTTATGAAGATGATGATATAATTATAGTAAATAAAAAGCAGGGTATGGTAGTTCATCCAGCACCTGGTAACTGGGAAGGAACTTTAGTAAATGCATTAATGTATCATACTGATAAACTTTCTTCAATAAATGGTGTTAGAAGACCTGGAATTGTTCACAGAATTGATAAAGATACTTCAGGACTTTTAATGATTGCAAAAAACGATCATGCTCATAATTTTTTATCGGAACAGTTAAAAGAACATACAACTACTAGAAAATATTATGCAATAGTTCATGGAAATATTTCACAGTCAAGTGGTACAATAACAGCACCTATTGCAAGAGATAAGAAGAATAGATTAAAAATGTCAGTTCAAGCAGGCGGTCGTCATGCTGTTACTCATTTTAAAGTAATCGAACGTTTTAGTAAATATACTTTACTTGAGCTTCAACTTGAGACAGGTAGAACTCATCAAATTAGAGTTCATATGACATATATTAATCATCAAATTCTTGGCGATAAACTATACGGAAGAACAAAAGAAAAAGTAAAATGGGATGGACAGTTACTTCATGCTAAAACTTTAGGATTTATTCATCCTACTACAAAGGAATATATAGAGTTTGATTCTGAACTGCCTGAGTATTTTAAAAATATTTTGCAAAAAGTTAAAACTATTAGGTAAGGTGATATCATGCAATTTAAAGCAAATATTTTAGACAATAAAGCAATAGATCGTTCATTGACGCGTTTGGCTCATGAAATTATTGAAAAAAACAAAGGTACAGAGAATATTGTGATTATGGGTATTTTAACTCGTGGTGTGCCTTTATCTAAAAGAATTGCAAAGAAAATACAAGAAATTGAAAATGTTGAAGTTCAAGTATCTAGTATTGATATTTCTATGTATAGAGATGATTTATCAAAAGTTAAAGATGAACCAATTGTAGATAAAAAAAGTATAGCAGAAGTTGATATAAATAATAAAAATGTAATTTTAGTTGATGATGTTATTTATACAGGTAGAACTGTTCGAGCTGCAATGGATGCTCTTATGGATATAGGAAGACCTAATAAAATACAATTAGCAGTTTTAGTTGATAGGGGACATAGAGAATTACCTATAAGACCTGATTTTATTGGTAAAAACGTACCAACAAGTAAAAATGAAATTGTTAAAGTTAGACTTAATGAAACGGATAAATTAGATGAAGTTTCAATTTATACTAATTAAATAGTAAATAAAAAAGCTAAAGAAAATAATTCTTTAGCTTTTTAAATGTTTATATTCAGTAATTTATTGTACAATTCCTAATTTAATACTATTAGAATTTGTTTTAGCATGGTCATTAGTCTTTAGAACAGTAATAGCAAAGTTATATTCTTGATTAGCTAAAAAAGAAGTGAAATCTCCATCATTGTAAGTAGCATTTAATGGAATAGTTATTTCATTATTAGAACTATCAGTAATATACTCATAATATCCATCATCATCATAAGTAGGAGTATCATCATTAATAGAAGCAACTACTTTATAACCTTCAAAATCTGAACCAACATACTCGCCCCAGTTAAGACTAAATTTACCTTCAACTATTGCACCAGTCAAAGTAATTTCATTTCCAGGAATAACTATTTCTTCAACAATTTCTAATTTAACAGTATTAGAATATGTTCTAGCATGACCATCAGTCTTTAAAACAGTAATAGCAAAGTTATATTCTTGATTAGCGTTAAAAGAATCGAAATCTCCATCATTGTAAGTAGCATCTAATGGAATAGTTATTTCATTATTAGAACTATCAGTAATATACTCATAATATCCATCATCATCATAAGTAGGAGTTTCATCAGTAATAGAAGCAACTACTTTATAACCGTCAAAATCTGAAGCAATATATTCGTTCCAATTAAGTTTAAATTCATTATCAACTATTGCACCAGTCAAAGCAATTTCAGTTTCTTCAACAATTTCTAATTTAACAGTATTAGAATATGTTCTAGCATGACCATCAGTCTTTAAAACAGTAATAGCAAAGTTATATTCTTGATTAGCGTTAAAAGAATCGAAATCTCCATTTTTATAAGTAGCATCTAATGGAATAGTTATTTCATTACTAGAACTATCAGTAATATACTCATAATATCCATCATCATCATAAGTAGGAGTAGCATCATTAATAGAAGCAACTACTTTGTAACCGTTATAATCTGAAGCAATATATTCATTCCAATTAAGCTTAAATTCATTATCAACTATTTCACCAGTCAAAGTAATTTCAGTTTCTTCAACAATTTCTAGTTTAATAATATTAGAATATGTTTTTTCGCTTCCGTCATTTTTAATAACTGAAATTCTAAAGTTATATTCTTGATTAACTTCAAAAGTATTATTTTCGCCTTCGTTATTGAAAGTATTTCCTAATGGAATTTCAATACGATTATTATCACTATTTGAGGTATATTCAGCATAATAATTCTCTGGATATGTTGGAGTATCATCAATAGAAGCAACAACTTTAAAACTCTCGAAATTATTTCCTTCGTATTTATCCCAATTAAGTATAAATTTATCATTATTATCATTAATAGTACCACTTAAATCAAATGATTCATCATCTATAGTTGGAATTATTAATGAAACTGTATCAGTAAAAGCTCTTGCTGATCCATCATTTTTAACAACTGTAATTTTGAAATTATATTCTGTATCTTTTTTAAATGATGAAATAGCACTTCCGTGATAACCTTCACCTAATAAAATTGTACATTTTGTATCTTCAGGATCTGTAAAATATTTATAATATCCATTTTCTGGATATTTTGGATTATCAACAGTAGGAGAGGCAACAACTTTATAATATCTTAAATTTCCGCCTTCATATTCATCCCATTCAAGTTCGAAACCATTTCCTTCGTCGTTGATTTCAACTTCTAAAGATAAGTCTTCGTCATAATCTGTATTGTCTGGAATTTTTAATTTTAGAGTATTACTTGGTATAACAGTTCCGTCATCATATAATACATTTACATTAAAATAATAATAAGTGTCTGGATATAATTTTTTTAAATCTCCATTGTAAGTTGAATAAGCAATGATATCTACATCATTATCATTTTGAATAAATTTATAATATCCATCTTCAGGATAAGTTGGCTTATCATCATATTTTGAAGCAACAACTTTATATCCTTTAACATTAGAATTATTAATTTCTTCCCATTTTAATGTAATTTTATTATCAAAGTAATAAGGATATATTCTAACGCCATCATCATTAACTTCTGTTGTATCATCAAAAATTATTTTTTCTTCTTCATCAAAAGTTATTTTTTCAGATTCAATAACTGCAAATAATAATTTTGCTGTTTCAGCTCTAGTAATTTTTTGCATTGGTCTTATATATTTTTTACCATTTGTTTCATAACCATTAACAAGACCTTGTTCAATG
>JAUCFZ010000130.1 GCA_030377915.1 Clostridiaceae bacterium HSG29 | reverse complement strand
AATAAACCAATTCCCTCATAAAATGAAAACCCTTTTTTTAACAAAATCTGATTTTTCATTATTATTAGTAAAATCAATGAAATTATAATTAAAAACCATCTTTTATCTATAACATCCACTTTTTTATAATCCAAATTATCAATGAAAAAAGATAAAAATGTTAACATCAATATCAAATTAATAACTACTCCATTTGATTCAGATATAAATCTATAAACTTCAAGTGATAATACTATTGTTAAAAATATTGGCAAAACATACCTATTTATCATACTATATGCCGCAAAATTATAATATAAAACTACTGTTATAGCAGTAAGCAAAATAATATTTGAGATTTCTAATGTATACTCAATAATATTATAATTAAAATTATTTATAATATAATTAAGAATTTTTGCATCATTAAATACATCAAGCATTAGTATCACACTTAATATGAAGATAATTGTTTCTACAATTCTTATATAAGTTATTATATTATTAATTTTATTAACGGCACTTTTCTTCATAAAAAAATCTCCTCGTTTTATTATCTAAATATGCTGCCCCCAATAAATTCTTTTAAAATTGAATTATTTGGAATTAAGCTATCATCCTCAATAACCTCAAAATACTGTAAAAATTTCAATAATCTTATTGCTTCCATATACATTTTATCATTAATATCAATTTCTTTTAATAGTGGTTCAACATGTTTTTTCATAACAGCAAGTTCATAAATAATTGCCGAATTAAAAACAACATCCGAATCCTCTTGAAATGGGAAAATATTTTTCTCTTCACCTCTTCTTACTGACGCCCACTGATTTAATGTTACACTCGCATTATTACCACGGTAATTATTATCTCTTACAATCCTTCTTATCAATCTTGCATCCGTAGTTGGTATTCTATTATGCCTATCTATATTTAATTGAGTAAGCGCACTAATATAAATTTTAAATTTATCTTTTTCAAAAATATCAAAAGTTAATTTTGGATTCAACCCATGAATTCCTTCAATAATAATTGGTTGATGCCTTTCTATTTGCATCTCTTTTCCTTTATATTCTTTAGTTCCAATTTTAAAATTAAATTCTGGTAAACTTACCTTTTCTCCCTGCAAAATTTCTTTAAGTTGTGTATTAAATAAATCTAAGTCAAGAGCATCTATTGATTCAAAATCTGGTTCTCCATGTTCATCTAAAGGTGTTTCTATACGTTCAACAAAATAATCGTCAGTGGAAAGTGTAACAGGCTTTAATCCATTTGCCATTAATTGAATTCTCAATCTATTAGCAAAAGTAGTTTTACCTGACGATGATGGTCCTGCAATTAAAATTACTCTTTTCTCTTCTTTTGTTATCATATCTGCAATTTCAGCAATCTTTTTTTCTTGAAAAATTTCAGCAACTTGAATTAAATCCTTGTGACTATTTTTTTTAATATAATCATTCAATTTTGATACATAATTACAATTCATAATTTCAGCCCATTTTTCATATTCTTGAAAAACTTTTGCAATACGTGGAGATTCAGCAAACTTTGGAATTTCAAAAGGCGATGAAATCGTTGGATGTCTTAAAATAATACCATTATCATAAAGCATAATATCAAATAGTTTTAAATATCTTGTAGAAGGTACCATATAACCAAAAAAGTATTTTTTCATCCAATCACTTTGATATAAATTAATATAGTCAATATCTCTATATTCCATTAATTCCTTTGTAAATTGCATATTAAAATGATTAAATACTTTTTTTGCATCATCAAGTGACATCTGAATTTTTATAAAAGGCTCATCTTTATTTACAATTTCCTGCATTTTCTTTTTAACAACTAAAATATCTTGTTCATTTAACGGTCTATCAAAATCCACTTCGAAAAAAAGTCCTTTTGAAAGAGAATGGTTTAATTTTATATTAATATCTGCAAATATTTCATGCAAACTTCTTACTAGTAAATATGAAATGCTTCTTTGATAAATTCTTTTACCATCTGTGCTTGAAAGATCAATAAATTTAATAGTGTCATTTTCAGAAATTTCATATGTTAATTCTTTTAACTTGTTATTAACTAGCGCTGCCACTGTAATTGGTTTATCGTTCCTTGGATAAATTTTTAATAATTCTTCTAACGAAATGCATTTATCAATACTTACAGTTCCAAAATCTTCAATATTAATTTTCATTATTTTCATCTCCTATCTTCTTAAACGGAAGCATTTTCACTATAACCTTTCCTAAAATATCTACTTTATTAATAAGACCTATTGATTCATATCTGCTATCAAAACTAACTTCTCTATTATCCCCCATAACAAAAAAAGAATTTTCAGCAACAATTAAATCAATATCTCCGTCTGTATTTTTATCTACAATATAATTTTCATTCAGTAATTTTTCATTTAAATAGACTTGCCCATTTTCAATCTGAATTCTATCACCTTCAATTGCAATAATTCTTTTAACTAAATCTTTTTTATTATTTAAAGAACTTTTAATTTCTGTTTCAAAAACAATAATATCATTTCTTTTATACTCAAAATAATTTAGAAAAGGTTTTTTTACTATTAAATAATCATTATTTTCAAGTGTAGGGTCCATTGATTTACCTGAAACTAAAAAAAACGAAAAAAACTGCAATATTACAATAGCAATTAAAATAGAAAATAAAACTGTTCTAATCCACGATTTAATTTCCTTATTCAAAACTCACCTACAATTCTTCCAACATTTCACACATCAAATGATTAATTTTTCTGTATTTATCATCAACAATTAAAAAACCTAAAGTTTTTAAACATTCATTAAAATCATCAAGCACATTCTCAGGATTACCATATTCCTTATATACATCATTAATACTTACTCCTATAAAACCATGCCCTACAATTGATGAATTTCTTAATTCAATAAGATTATTTAGTTTTTCAGTTGTCAATAATCTACTTACTTCATTTACTTTATAGTCGTCTTTACAATATTTTTTAATATACACTACTATTGCATATACTAAATTTCCATTATTAATTCTATATTTTTTTCTGAGTATTCGCAAAATATTACGTTTTTGCATTGCATTATTATGAAGTGAAAAACTTTTTCTATTTATAGTTTTTCTTGTAAAAATATATTTAAAAATTGCTTCTCGAAGCCTATAAACTCTTCCTAAAAAATCAATGAATTCCTCATTCTTGATTTGAAATCTAATATTATCTATCAACTCTGAAAAAAGTTCATCAGGATGTCCATCTATTAAATTTTGCAAATTCTTCCTTAAATCTTTAACTAAATAATACTCTTTAATTTCTGGAGATAAATCATATAAGATTCTAAAAGATGTTTTAAAATCAAAATTAACTGCATATCTAGTAGAATCAGCTAATATTGCTAGATCTGTATGAACAAGATCTTTTTCTTCTAATATTTCAAATACACCACCATAATCATATCTAGAGATCAATCTTCGCATTACCTGTTTTGTATTTTCCATAATTCTCCCATCTATATTATTGTTAATTCCAAAATCCTAAAATCAGACATAGTTTCAAATCCAATGTTCTTATATAAATTAATTGCATTTTCATTATCTTTCTTTACTAATAATATCGGAATTTTATTATTGTTTATAACCTCTTTCACTAGTTTTTCTACAATTTTCCTAGCATAGCCACGTTTTCTATAGTTTTTATCTGTATATATACCACCTATTACAATATTGTTTTTCCCTTTATTTTCAAGCATTCCTTGCGCAATTATTCTATTATCATCAGTAAAAGCAAAATATTCATTTAAATTATATTTTTTTAAATTTTTCGTTCTAATATCATTCAAAAGCTTAGGATTCCTATCAAAAGCCTTTTCAACATTAACTAAAAATTCAAATGAATTATTGATACATTCAATATCAATTTTGTCAGTCATACAATCTGATTCAATCTTTTCACCACTATACTTCATAATGTAAAAATCATTTGTTTTTATTTTCAATATACTTTTTTCAAATAACTTAATAATTTTCTCTAAATTATCTTTTTTTCCTTTAATAATTACTGGTCGATAAAATTTTATAGCTCTAAGCAAATCAACTTTTTTTAAAACACTATCATCAACAAACGATAAATGTAAAATATTATTATTTGAAAATACAAA
>JAUCFZ010000129.1 GCA_030377915.1 Clostridiaceae bacterium HSG29 | reverse complement strand
ATTGATTTGAAGTTGTATATGAAGAGCCGTATGCGGGAAAACCGCACGTATGGTTCTGTGAGGGGTTTGACTAGACTATACCCTCATTAAAGAGAGGAGGGAGTCGAGTACGAGTCTACTCGACTGAGAAAATATGAAAAGAAAAATGAGTGTTATAATTTTAATGGTTATTGTTGTGTCTCTTATGAGTGGGTTTGTTTATGCTAATGATGAAGTTTCAACTCTTTATAAATTAAAGTTGCTTGCAGGCGATGGTACAGGATTTAATTTAGAGGGGCAATTAAAAAGAAGTGATGCAGCAGCGTTTATAGTTAAGTTTATTGGTAAAAATGAATATATCAAAGCAAATGGATATAAATACAATGATACGTATTTTGCAGATGTTGATAAAAATGAATGGTATGCACCTTATATTGGATATTTAGTGAGTAAAGGTGTTGTTGAAGGTTATGAAGATGGCACTTTCAAACCAGATAAATCTGTAAGTGAAAAAGCTTTTATAAAAATGGCTTTAGTTGGTCTTGGTTATGAATATAATAAAGATTTTGATTGGAATACTTTATATACAAAAGCTTATGAAGTTGGAATAGTTGATGATATAAATTATACAGTTAAAGAGGATGATAATTTAAACTATAATAGAGGTTCTGTAGTAAATGTAATTTATAGTGCTCTTGATAAATATATTAAAAACGAGAATAAAACTGTGGTTCAAAGACTAGTTGATGAAAAAGTTGTTACTTTAAGTATAGTTGAAGATTTAAATCTTATTAAAAATGATGAATTAATAACAACAATAAATAGTATTTCAGTTTTATCGCAAACAAATATCAAGGTTATGTTGAATGAGGAAGTAGTTAGTTGTAAATTAGAAGTTACTGATTCAAATGGTAGTCAGTTATTAATTAGTGAAAAAACAATAAATGGAAATGAAATAAATATTACTACTGAAGAACAAGCGGAAAACGAGAAATACACTGTTAAGCTTATAGATGTAAAAGATTCTGAAGATTTTATAATTTCTTTATTAGAAAAAGATTTCACAAGTAATGATATAGCTGTTATTGAATCGCAATTTTTCGAAATTGCTAAAGTAATAGCGCTTAATAATAGAGAAGTTGAAGTTACTTTTACTCACCCAGTGGATGAAAGTGCAATTCAAGCATTACTATATTCTATTAAGCAAAGCAATGTAGAATTAATTAGTGGAAATTCACAAACTATGAGTATTACAACAAATACAGGAAATGATAATAGTGTAAAGATTTGGTTAAATAATGATGCTTTGGAATCTGGTAAAGATTATATAATAGATATTAGTTGTGATTTAACAAGTAAATATACTGTTTATCTAAATAAAGGAGAAGGTCAAAGCTTTGCTTTTACAGGCACAGATGTGGAACCTGAGAAGTTAAAACTTGATAAAATAAAGGTTTTAAGTGATGATTATATTAGACTTACATTTAATAAACCGTTAGATAATGATTCAGCTCTTAATGAAACAAATTATTCAATGGATGATTTAGACTCTAGTACAGGAGATTATAATCAATCATACGATGTTAAGTTTACTGGTTCTGGTGATCTTTTAAATAGACAGATTGATGTAAAATTTTTAAATATGAAAAAAGGTCATGATTATGAATTGGAAATTGATGATTTAAAAGATATTTATGATTATGATGAACTTGATAATTATGAAAAAGAGTTTTCTTGTGATTATAGCAATGATTCAGATGATGCAGTAGTTGAATTTGAATTTGCTATGGCCGAAAATGAAAAAATGGTTAATCTTTATTTTACTGAAGAATTAAGCGAGCTATCTGAGAATGCATATATTACAATTAGTGGCGAAACTATTATAAGAAAAGTGCTTAATGAAGAAAAACCATATATATTAACTTTAATATTATCAAGCAAATTCACAGAAAGTGAAACAGAGGATATTAGAATTGTTAGTGGAATTTATGATATTAATGAAAATCGTGTTGAAACTGAGATGAAATTTGAAGATGTTAAAGGATCGAGCAAGAATTTAAGTGATGCTAAAATTTCAAAAGCTGATTTTATTTCAGAAGATAAAATTAAAGTAGAATTCAATAGAAGTATAAATACTACTTCCTCTGACAACAAAGATGATTATGTACTAGAATATGAAGATGATGAAAATGATAATCATAAAATTACTGCTGATAAAGTGTTATTTATAACTGATAAAATTTTAATTTTAACATTTGATACTGTTGAAGATATTGATGAATATGAACTAATTGTTACTGATCTTTTTGATATTTTTAGCTACAAAACTGAAGAAATAAATGAAACTCTTAATATAATAAAATAGGATATCTAGATTATATATTGTTAAAAGCAAGAAGAACCGTGTAATTTAAAGTGCGATTTTAAATTACACGGATTTTTTTGCTTTTTTCTTTGTTTGAATTGTCTAAAAATTAAGAAAATTTAATAATTTCAAAGCATTTAAATCTTTATTTGACGAAGTGTCTATAGTAGAATGATATTAGGTTTTTAAGGGGGGGAAATGAAACAAAAGAAAGCGATATCTAAAGAAACATTTGTGTTATTATTATTTATTATTATTGCATTTGGATATTTAAGTTCTAAAATGGGAGTTGGTCCCATGTTCAATACAATCATGAAAACAGCTCATGATTTATTGTTATCAACGGTGTTTTTTATAATGGCAATTGCAGTTTTGGCAGGAGCTTTTTCTGCTTTGTTATCTGAATTTGGTGTTGTTGCCCTTATCAATATGATAATTTCACCGATTATGAAACCGCTTTATAAATTGCCAGGAGCTGCATCTTTAGGAGCAATAACTACATATTTATCAGATAATCCTGCAATAATATCATTATCAAAAGATAAAGGATTTATAAGGTATTTTAAAAATTATCAGGTACCTGTGCTTTGTAATCTTGGAACTTCTTTTGGGATGGGATTGATATTAAGTACATTTATGATTAGCCAAGGGGAAGGAACTGAGTTTGTGATTCCTGTAATAATTGGAAATATAGCTGCGATAATTGGAAGTATTGTAAGTGTTAGGATAATGATGCATTATACTAAAATTTACTATAATGTAACAAAAGAAGATATTGAAAAAGAAAAAGAAGATAAAAAGAATGAATTAAAATTTAATGAGTTTAGAGAAATTAGAGAAGGTAGTCCTTTAGAAAGAGGATTAGATGCAATTTTAGAAGGCGGAAAAAATGGTGTTGAAATGGGATTAGAAATAATTCCTGGTGTATTAGTTATTTGTACAATGATTATGATTTTAACATTTGGGCCTTCAGAAGTAAATAATGGTATAGCTGTATATAAAGGGTTAGCATATGAAGGTGTTGAACTGCTTCCTAAAATAGGAAGTTTATTATCGCCAATACTTAAACCACTTTTTGGATTTAGAAATGCTTCTGCAATTGCTTTTCCTATTACATCTTTAGGATCTGTTGGAGCGGCTTTAGGACTTGTAACGAAATTTATTAATGAAGGACTAATAAGTGGCAATGAAATTGCAGTATTTACTGCAATGGGAATGTGTTGGAGCGGTTATTTATCAACTCATGTTGGGATGATGGATTCACTTGGTGTAAGAAGGCTTGCTAATAAAGCGATTTTCTCACATACTATTGGTGGACTTCTAGCAGGGATAAGTGCACATCTATTATTTGTTGTTTCGAATTTGTAAAGATATATATGAATCTTCAATGGTATTTAATTGGAGATTTTTTTATTTGTAAATTATTTGTAAAAAAAGATTTGACTTTCTAAATATTAAATGCTACTATTAATGAGTTGCCACTAAAATGAATTGAAGTTGAAATAAATATGAAAAAAACATTTGACAGATTCATTGAAAAGAGGTAATATAATAAATGTCGCTAAAACATGTATTTAAAAATTATTTAAAAATAAATTTAAAAAACAGTTGACAGCGAGAACGATTATTGGTAACATATAATAGTTGTGAAAAGAAATAAATGGTCTTTGAAAATTAAACAGTATGTCTAAAAAAATAGAAACAAAGCGAGAAAACGTCAGAACAAAAAATGAGCAAAAACAAATTTTAATTAAGAGTTTGATCTTGGCTCAGGATGAACGCTGGCGGCGTGCTTAACACATGCAAGTCGAGCGAGAAGTTTAGTAATGGATCTTCGGAGAAGTTAATAAAC
>JAUCFZ010000128.1 GCA_030377915.1 Clostridiaceae bacterium HSG29 | reverse complement strand
CTGTGATTTATCAATGTATAGCATGCGATGGTCAACGACCCCGGAGAAGCCAAAATATTCTCGCTTATCAAATATTTTAATATTGTTTTCCACTCAGGCAACAGTGTCAACCTTCTCAATCGGTATTTCGAGGCTCAATCCCTTCAACTTTTGCTTACCGCCTACTATCTAACTGTGTACGCTTAACATCATAAGTTACCTGATGATGTCCAACACTCGCTATGAGTGGTTTGCTAAACCTTTCTCAGTGGGTGTCCCACCCACTATAAATCACGCCCTTTTCTTGGCGCACTGCCTGGCACGGCTAGGGATATAAAATTCAAAATATTATATGTATTAATCATTATCAACCATCATTCTAGAAAAATCGAACATTTTGGTGTAACTTCAAATCCTGACCTTGAATGGGTCAAACAACAAATTAGAAATGCTACTCCATATGAACATAAACCTAAATATATAATTCATGATAATGATAGTGTTTTTACTTGTGAGGCTTTTAAAAAATTTTTAACTGATTTAGATATTCAATCCAAACGAACTTCTTATCGTTCTCCCTGGCAAAATGGAATTTCTGAACGGGTTAATGGTATTATACGTCAAGATTTAACAAATCATATTATTCCTTTTAATGAAAGACATCTTTCAAGACTTTTAAAAGAATATATTGATGATTATTATAACACCCATCGTACTCACCAAGGGATTAATTGTAAAACACCAATTCCTTTACCTAATTATGAATCAACTACTTTTGATAAAGCTAAATTAAAAGCAACTCCTGTATTAAATGGTCTTTATCATACTTATGAAAGAGTTGCTTAAATATTTTAGTTATTATTCTTTAAAATTATTTATACCTATCAAATGATAGGCCGTTTTGTAGTTCAATAAATAAATTTTCTAAAAGTAAAATTCAGATCAAATTTTAGAAATCCAATAATTTAGGTTTCTTTTTTTATACCCAAAAGATTAATTTATACCGTAAAAAACTCTTATTTTAATTTATGAGAGGATCAAGCTAAATTAAAAGCAACTCCTATTTTAAATGGTCTTTATCACACTTATGAAAGAGTTGTTTAAATATTTTAGTTATTATTCTTTAAAATTATTTAGGCCTATCAAAAGATAGGCCATTTTGTAGTTCAATCAATAAATTTTCTAAAAGTAAAATTCAACTCAAAGTATAGAAGTCCAATCATTTGGGTTTCTTTTATATTCAAAAGGTCGATTTACGCTATAAAAAACTCTTATTTTAGTTTATGAGAGGGACAACTGTGTGGAAGGCAAGAATCTTTGAGCAAGCATTCTCTTTTTACTCATCTAGCTTTTGAAAATTTCCTCTTAATCAGATTAGTGATAGCCATTAACTCTCTGCATTTTAGTAATATTAGCATTCCAAAATATATTATGAATCCAATAAATGTAACACTTAAAAATCTAATTAAAGCTGAAAATGATATCAAATATTGTTGAGAAGCTAGAAGTATAATGATCATTATACTTGCAGATAATAGGACTTTTCCTATAGATGGAAATAATGATCGCAAATTTAAATCTGGTAATTTCCTTTTTAAACTAACCCATAAAATTACTGAGGCTAAAGCTGTTGATATTGTTGTTCCGAGTGCTATTCCACCTATTCCCATAATCCTTACTAGTATAACACTTATAATCGAATTTGCTATGACTGCAATCGCTCCATTTATCATAGGAGTCTTTGTATCTTTTAAAGCGTAAAACGCTCGAATAATAACTTCTTGTATCGAGGAGAATACGTACATCCCTGCATAAAACATAAGTGCTGTCGCCGTTAATTTTGTTGCACTTACATTAAAATTACCTCTCTCATACACTATAGAAACAATGTCTAATGCATAAATCGTAGTTATAATCGAAATCGGTAGAATAACGATTGGTAAAATAGCTAAACTTTTTAATAACTCACTGTTAAACTTCTTTATATCCTTATTTGCAAAACTTGCTGTCAAAGAGGGATAAATAACAGTAGAAAGCGTTATTATAAATATTCCCGTTACAAATCGATTCAAAGAGTTCGAATAAGATAGAGCTGATACTGCGCCAGCTTCAAGTAATGAAGCCAAAATCTTATCTACGATATTATTAATTTGTACAATGCTATTTCCAAATAAAATCGGTAATGCCAATCTAATCAATAACTTACTGTCGTTGTGAAAAGGATTCAACCTCAAAGTAAAGTCAAAGTGTTTCCACGCAAATCCAATTAGAATTATAACTTGAATAAAATGTCCAAATATAACAGTTAATGTTAATGCATCAACATCTTTATTTTGCCCTAAACCAATAGTTATCATGATTACAGTCAAATTATAACCTAATGCCGCAATTTGTGATCCATAAAATAATTTCTTTGAGTTTAAAATCGCTGAAATCATATAATGAGCCATCGTTAATACAAATGCACCCATAGTTAGCCTTGTTAAATGAATTGCTAAAGTAGTTTGAAAAACTGAAAATCCTGGAGCAAAAATTGGAACAATCCATGGAGCAAAAATAATCGCTAAAACACTAAGAGTCCCAGCAATAAATATTGTAGCGATTAGCATACGTGAAGCAAAACTCTCGCCCGATTCTTCACCTTTTTCTATTGAACGAGAAATATAAAGCGAAATAAATGCAGTGGAAAGACTATTGCAAACAGCCGGAAAAATCATAGCAGGCATACTTTGTGCTAAAAAAAATGCATCCGTCTGCCAATTTGCCCCATAATACGCTGCAATAACTGCATCTCGTGCAAAACCAAATATTTTTCCAGCCATAATAATAATAGATACTATGAATGATATTTTAATAATACTTATACCCTTGTCATTATTCAATTATCTCTCTCCACTCTTTACCTTTTATATAGATATTGCTATTCTTATTTTTTTATATTAAATCTATCAAAATATATTTTCATTACAATATAATTGATATCAAAATGTTCTCCAGCCTCGAAAATATACTTCACATATTTATCAACTGTAGTAACCCTCCCCCATTTAAATGGATGAGTATAATATTCTTTAATTCTATAAAAACATCTTAAAATTAATCTTAATACAGAAAATTTACTTCGCACATAACTAGCAAGTGAATTTTTGATAGTTTTATCATTTGTAGACTTTATCTTCTCCTTCCCGATAGTTTCAAAATATAACTTTCTTTCGTATCTTAAATTAACGGGTACTGTTGACCAGAAGTCCATTATGCGACTATCCCATAAGGGTATACGCCATTCATAATCAAAAAACTCATATGTTCTTAGAGAATTACATATAAATTTTCCTTGTCTCTCAATGATATCAAAATATTCAAATTCTGAAGATGCTTCTTCAGATGAATAGCTATCCTTATTGGTTATATTCAACAATATTCGTTCTTCTAAATCTTGTATACTTAATCCTCCTAATTTAATATATGGGTAATGTTTTTTAATAATAAGTGATAGCAACTCTTTTCTAGTAAATACTTTGTTATTATTAAATTCTTCATATAAATGGCTTCCCGCAATCATATCTCCAGAATGCCCTGGAATAAAAACCGAATCCTTAGGGATAAGGTTCTTTTTTTTCATGTAATAAACTGCATAAACATCCTGTATATGAGGACAAGATGAATAGTTAGAAGAGTATTCTAAGAACTCTTTAAACATATTAGAATTTGATAATTCCCTCCATGTTTCTTTTGAGTACTCAATAAATTTCCAATCGAATCCAAAACTTTCAGAAACTTGCTTCGAAATTTTAGTCTGCACAGCATTGATATCACCATAAGTAAAGCAAATTACATCTTTAAAATTATACTTATATAACATATATGCAACCATTCTTGAATCTGCGCCTCCTGATAATGGAATAACAGCTGTCTTTCCATTTAAAGATTCTACTAAATCTTTAGCAACTTTTTCATAATAAACACTTTTAAATTCGTCCTTCCATTTCTGAATAGAGAAATCCTTAATCTCGTCATGATTATATTTGTAATAAAACGATTTTTCGCCATTAAAACTTGATCTACTAAACACAACAACTTGTCCTGCCTCTACTTGTTTCACTTTTTTAATCAGTGTATTTGGACCAGTTACATATAATGAAGTTGTTATAAATTCAGAGATTGAATCCATACATAAATTCAAATCACGGACACTCTCTTCCTTTATTTCATCTAATATATATAGTTTGTCTTCATCA
>JAUCFZ010000127.1 GCA_030377915.1 Clostridiaceae bacterium HSG29 | reverse complement strand
TTAAGAATAAAGCTATTACTAATAATATTGCAAATGTTGACACACCAGGATATAAAAAAGAAGTAGTTAAATTTGATGAAGTATTAAACGGAGCGATTGATTTAGTAAAAACAAATGAAAAACATATTTCTACTGCTAATAGTGAACCGAGAATTGAAAAAGTCACAAATACTTCGTTTAGAAAAGATGATAACAATGTTGATATTGATACAGAAATGGCTGAACTTTCAAAGAATCAGCTGAAATTCAATATTATTACTGAACAATTAAATAGTAAGCTTTCTAGACTGAAAAAAGCTATAGATAGTGGGAGGTAAAATATATGGGTTTATTTAATTCTATCAATATTAGTGCTACTGGTTTAACAGCTGAGCGACTTAGAATGGATATTATTTCTGAAAATATAGCAAATGCTGAAACAACTAGAACTGCAAGCGGTGGGCCTTATAGAAGGAAAATACCTATTTATAAAGAGCTTGAATCAAATAATTTTGAAAGTGTATTTAACGGTGCTTTAAATAATAATTCTGGTGAAGGGGTAGAAGTTGCCGGTATTAAAGAAGATATGACTCCTTTTATTAAAAAATATGATCCTAATCATCCGGATGCAAATGAAGAAGGATATGTATTGCTTCCAAACGTAAATATCGTAACTGAAATGATTAATATGGTATCTGCATCAAAAGCATATGAAGCTAATGTAACAGCAGTAAATAGTACAAAGTCGATGATGATGAAAGCTTTGGAAATAGGAAGATAGGTGTAAAATATGGATGTTAACAATATTTCAAATGTTTTTTCAAATGCTAAAATAGGTTCTTTTTCAGAAAATTCAAATGATAAAACAAAATCAATTAATTTTGCAGAAATGTTAAATGATGCAATAAATAAAGTAAATGATGAGCAAGTTAATGCAGATAAAATGGGAGAGTTACTTGCTGAAGGAAAAGTTGATAATGTTCATGAAGTAATGATTGCTACACAAAAAGCAGAATTAACATTAAATTTGGCTATTGAAATAAAAAGTAAAATACTGGAAGCGTATAAAGAGATTATGAGATTACAAATTTAGTTTAAGGAGTATTAAATGGGGGATTTAATAAATAAAATAAAAGAAAAAATATTTGAATTATTTGGAAACTTAGATGCAAAGAAGAAAATTCTATTTGCTAGTCTAAGTTTGCTGTTTGTTATTGTAATCACTGTGAGTATTCTGCTATTAACTTCTACAGAATATGTATCTTTAGCAAGTGATTTATCTCTTTCTGAAGCAGCTGAAATTGATTCGAAATTAACTGAACTTGGAATAAGTCATAAAGATAATAATGCAACTGAGATATTAGTTGCGAAAGATGATTTAAGTAAAGCTAAAATGGCTTTATCAATTGCAGGTGTATATAATAAAAAAGATTTTACTTGGACTCAAGCTTTTGATAAAACTAGCATTACAATGGGTTCTGCAGAAAAAAGTAAAATGTATTTACTTGCGCATGCAAGTGCTTTAGCTTCTACAATTGAAACAATAGATTCAGTTGACGAAGCGATAGTAAATCTTTATGTGCCCGATGATAGTTCATATCTAATAAATGATAATATGGAATCTAGAGTTTCATGTGTTATTAGAACAAAAGGTGGAGTCGAGCTTTCCGCTGTTCAAGTAAATGGTATTAAGATGATATTACTTACTTCAATAAAAGGATTAGTTGAAAAAAACATTTCAGTAGTTGATAGTACAGGAAAAGAACTTACAAACTCAGATTCATATGATGAAAAATATCAAACGAATTCACAGTATGAATTAAAAAATGAAATTGAAAATAAATTGAAAAATGATTTAGTTGAATTTTTAGAAAATATTTATGGAGGTAAGAATGTAAAAGTTATGCCTTCTATTGAATTAGATTTTGATAGCCAAGAAACAGTTTCTGAAGTGTTTCAAGCTCCGAATGAAAAAGATAATTTAGGCCTTATTAGAAGTATGTCAACGGTTTCTGAAGATGTTATAGGTGGATCTTCTGGTGGAGCTCCTGGTACAGATAGCAATGGTACTAATACACAGTATAACGAAGTAACTGATGAGAATTCAGCATATAAAAAATCAAGTGAAAACTTGAATTATGAACTTAATAAAATAAACACTAAAATAATTAAAGCTCAAGGAACTATTTCAAACATTTCTTTAGCTGTTATTATTAATACTAAAGTATTAAAAGATGGAATTTTAACTGAAGAACATAAAAGTCAAATCGAAAAATTAGTTTCTGCTTCAGCAGGATTAAATGCTAAAGTAGTTGAAGTGTCAGGTATGGAATTTGTTGACGAATTAGAACAATTCGATTTAGTATCATCAACAGATAAATCAAAAACATTTAATATTATTTTAATTGTTGGAATTATCGTAATGTTTATTATAGTAGTAGGATTAGTAGTAGTATTTATGAGAAAAAAATCAAAAATTAGAGAAGATGAGTTGGTTCAAAAAGTTGAAGAACAGCAAGAAGTGCTTGATGAAATTAAGACTCAAGAAGATGATGCATCAAGTCCTAAGTATCAAATCAATAAGTTTATTGATAAGAACCCAGCGGCTGTTGCTCAATTATTAAAATCGTGGTTGAATGAAAATTAGGAGGAAAAATGGCTAAATCAAGTGGGATGTCGGGCAAAGAAAAAGCTGCTATTTTATTAATTGCCATCGGACCGGAAAAATCAGCTGAAATATTTAAAAATTTAGATGATATGGAAATAGAAGAGTTAACATTAGAAATAGCAAATATGAGACAAATTGATCCTAATATTAGAGAAAGTATATTGGAAGAATTTTATCAGATATGTTTAGCTCAGGAATTTGTAAGCGAAGGTGGTATTTCATACGCTAAAACTGTATTAGAAGAAGCGATGGGATCACAGAAAGCTTTAGAAGTTATTAATAAACTTACATCTAGTTTACAAGTAAAACCTTTTGAATTTGTTAGAAAGGTAGATCCTTCACAACTTCTTAACTTTATTCAAAAAGAACACGCTCAAACAATTGCGTTGGTATTATCTTATTTACCACCAAATTTATCTTCAGCAGTAATTTCATCGTTGCCTCAAAATAAGCAAGCTGATGTTGCTGAAAGAATCGCTACAATGGATTCTACTTCTCCAGAAGTAATTAAGGAAGTTGAAATGGTTCTTGAAAAGAAATTTTCTTCAATGGCTACTCAAGATTATGCTTCAACAGGTGGAATTGACGCTATAGTTGAAATTTTAAATGCTGTAGATAGAGGTACTGAAAAGTATATTATGGAAACTTTAGAAATTGATAATCCAGAATTAGCTGAAGAAATTTCACAAAAAATGTTTGTATTCGAGGATATTACTACTCTTGATAGCGTTTCAATACAACGTTTCATTAGAGAAATTGAAAATGATGAAATGACAGTAGCACTTAAAGGTTCCACAGAAGAAGTTAAAGAAATTATTCTTGGCAATATGTCTTCACGTATGGCTGAAATGATTGAAGAAGATATGGAATTCATGGGACCTGTAAGATTAAGCGATGTAGAAGAAGCACAACAAAAAATTGTTGCTGTTATTAGAAAATTAGAAGAAGCTGGAGAAATTATCATATCAAGAGGTGGAGGAGATGAATTAATTGTCTAATATATTGAAATCATCTGAAGTGATAATTGATTCTAAAAAATATGTATTAACTGAAAAAATTAAAATAAAAAAAGAAGAGAAAAAAGACGATTTATTTGAAAAAAATATAAAAGAAGAGAAAACAGAAGATTTAATGGAAATGAAATCTATAATTTTAGAAGAAGCCAAAAAAGAATCGGATGAGATATTAAAAAATGCTTTGCAAGAAAAAGAATTGATGATGGCTCAAACATATGATGAATCCATAAAAATTCGAGAAAAAGCAAAAAAAGAAGGATTTGAAGAAGGGTTACAAGAAGCTATTCAATCTATGAAAGAGAAAGAAATGGAAGTACTAGAAGAAGCTTTAAATTATAAAAATGAAGTAGTTTTAAAGTATGATGATTTATTAAAAACTCAAGAAGAAAAAATTATTGATTTAGTTCTTAATTCAGTTGAAAAAATACTAAATAAAGAAGTGGTGGAAGATGAAGAATTAATAGAAAATTTGGTAAGAGAAGGTATTGAAAAATCAACTTTTACAAGATCTATTGTTATTAGAGTTTGTGAAAGGGATTATGAAAAGGCTTTATTTAGAAAATCTAAAATTTTAACTTTT
>JAUCFZ010000126.1 GCA_030377915.1 Clostridiaceae bacterium HSG29 | reverse complement strand
TTGAATCCCCATAGACTATGATAGCAATTTGATACAATATGTGAAATTGAAATCGCGGTTATAGAAAGATATTTGGTAACCACAATTTTTTTTAACCTTAATTTCAACTCTCACCTAAAAAATTATATCATAAATATAACTTTCAAAAATAATTTGTACAAAAAAACTGGAAGCAATTAGAACATTCCAGTTTCTATTTTTATTTATTATTTTACTTTGTAAATCCATTATTTTCTATTATTTGCCTTGTGATAAACTTCTTTATCACTTCTTAAACCAATTATAATAATTTTCATAACACCATCTTGTTTGAATACTTTATAAACGACTCTGTAATCATTATCAAATCTGAATTTCATCAACCCTTTAAGATTCCCCTTAAGTGTTTCACCCAATCCCCCATTAAGTTTAGAATATGGATTTTTGGAAATATTTTCAATCTTATTTTTTAATTTTTTAAGTTCAATTTTTGAAAACTTCAATTTCTTAAGATCTTTTTGCACCCTCTGATCATATATTACTTCAAATTTCATTATTCAATATCCATATCTGACCAAAATTCTTCATGGCTTTTATATTTTGATTCGCTATCACTTAATCTTTTTTCCGCAATTTTCACTAGTATTTCATCCATTTGGTCTTCAAGTGCCAATTCCATAGATTTAAACAATTCATACGGAACAAGTACTGCTTTAGGTTTATCACGATTCATTAATATTCTAGGTGCAATTAATTCATCTAACACTTTTGTCATCTTATTTCTAAATTCTGTAATAGGTAAAAGCATTTGCTCAAATTGTATTATCATATTATCGTCAAGTTGACTCTTCCTTGACTTCCCACCTTTCCATAAACTTTAATATTTAAATGATGAGTCACATAAACTTTTTAAATATTTCATTTAAAGATAAACACTTCTTTATTAAATTATACCACTATATAAGTAAAATTGCAATTTAACTTTAAAGTATAATTGTAATAAGACATTGCTCAATCACTCTTTCGAAACAATTTTTATATATTAATAGTAAACAATTATATATTTTTTCCAATAAAAAACCCGGAAGTATTACCCTCCGAGTTATATTTTTATTTATTATTTTACTTTGTAAATCCATCCTTCTGGTGCTTCTACATCACCAAGTTGAATTCCAACTAAAGTATCATATAATTTTCTTGTTACAGGTCCTACTTCATTTTCATCAAAGAACACTGTATATTTATCTTTATGCTTAATTCCACCTATTGGAGTAATTACTGCAGCTGTTCCACATGCACCAGCTTCTGCAAATTCATCCAAATTATCAATAGGCACATCTCTTTCTTCAACTTCCATATTTAAATAATCTTTTGCAACTTGAATTAAAGAATATTTTGTAATACTTGGTAAAATTGAATCAGATTTTGGTGTAACAAATTTATTATCTTTTGTAATTCCAAAGAAATTTGCTGCTCCTACTTCTTCAATCATTGTATGTGTTTTAGGATCAAGATAAATACAATCTGCAAATCCTGCTTCTACAGCTTCATGATGTGGTAATAAACTACCTGCGTAATTTCCACCAACTTTTGCCATTCCAGTTCCATTTGGTGCAGCTCTATCATATTCAGAAGTCATAAAGTTAACTGGTGATAAACCACCTTTAAAATAAGCTCCTACTGGAACTGCAAATACAGAGAAAATAAATTTTGGAGCAGGTCTAACACCTAAATTGTCTCCAATTCCTACCATAAATGGTCTTAAATATAAAGTTGCTCCAGTTCCATATGGTGGAACATATTCTTCGTTTGCTTTAACTACTTGCATACAAGCATCAACAAATTTCTCTACTGAAACTTCAGGCATCATAACTCTTTGATTTGTTTTTTGCATTCTTATTGCATTCATATCAGGTCTAAATAATTGGATAGAACCATCTTTTGTTCTATATGCTTTTAAACCTTCAAAACATTGCTGTCCATAATGTAAACCACATGATGCTTCACTTATTGAAAGTTTATTTTCTCCAGTAAGTACTCCATCATCCCATTTACCATTTTCCCAATAAGATACATATCTTTTTGGTGTTTTCATGTACGTAAATCCTAATTCTTCCCACTTAATATCAACCATTTTATTTCCTCCCCGTTAAACTATTCATTAATAAAATGATATCATACTTTTGTATAATAGTTAATTGGTAATTTATTTTCATTCTATACTGAATATTCTGAATTTTTAATGTTTGATTTCTCAAATATTAGGTATCAATAACGAAGAATCAACTATATAGGAGGTTTTCATGAGTACACTTATTGTTTATTATTCTCTAACTGGACACGTTAAAAATTTAGTTAAAAAAATTGAAGATAATTTTGATTTTGATACACTTGAAATAAAAACAAAATCAGATTTTCAATATAAAGGTCCACTTAAATTTATTGTAGGTGGTTTTCAATCTTTAAACGGCTACTGTCCAGCTATTCAAGACACTAATGTTAATTTTAATAATTATTCAAAATTTATTTTTATTACACCAATTTGGGCCGGAGGATATGCTCCTGCTTTCAATTCATTTCTTACTAAATATGATTTTGCTAATAAAGAAATTATTTTAATAACAAGTTCAGGCGCTTCAAACGATTCAGCAATTGAAAAATTCAAACAAAAATTGCCTATGAGTAAAATAACTAATTCATTTTCAATTCACGACAAAAAAAATGAAGAAATTGATTTAGTAATTGAATCACTAAAAAATTCCTACGGAATGTTTTAGATAGGCCATTAGGCTTCCTTAAATACTTATATGTATTTGTCACTCGTTTTAATATACAATGCACTTTCCTTTGCAATAAAAAAACTATAGAATTTTCTCTATAGTTTTTTATTTTATTATTTACTCTTCAATTTTTAAAATTTCAACCATTCTTTCAAGTTCATTGACTGCTTTTTTATTTTCTTTAATATTTCCATTTAATCTCAATTTAGCAATGTCATAAGCTGTTCCAAAATCAGTAGCAGTTATAAGTTTATCAGCCTTATTTTCAAGTAAAATATCAACTATTTTATATGCACCATTTTGAGCAGCAATCATTAAAGGAGATAATCCAAATTGAGTATCAATAGCATTTATATCTGCATTACTCTTAATTAATAAACTAACCATATCATCTCTTCTATTTTGAGCAGCATACCATAAAGGAGTACATCCTTGCATATCAACACTATTAATATCAGCACCTTTTTCAATTAATCTTTCTATAACAACCATTGGAGAATGATGTGCAGCTAAATGGATTGCTTGTTCTCCAGTTTCACCTTTTACATTTACATCTGCTCCAGCATCTATTATTTTTAAAGCTGATTTATTAAATTTCCCTTTAATTGCAATCATTAAAGGAGTGTGACCCATTTCATCCATTTCATTTAAAGTACCATTTTCAATAGCAGAATAAAAAAATTCGCGCATATCATTTCTTCCATTTTTTATCTTTTCTTTTAAATTTCTCATATAAATATAAGAACCACCAAATACTAAAACTGCAATCGCTAACAATATATATACTATATTCATTTATTCCCCCCGTAAGTTCTTATTAATTTCTGCTACAACAAAATCTCTCATTAAAGATGTATCTCTTTCATTTTCTTCAATTTCAATAGGTTTAGATATTGTTAAAACGACTTCAGCCGGTTTAATAATAAGTGACCCTCTTTTCATTGAGTTTATTGAACCATTTATTGTAATTGGTACTATTTTGGCTTTTGATTTAACTGGTAATTTAAAGCTTCCTGCTTTAAATTCATTTAAACTCCCATCAGCACTTCTTGTTCCTTCAGGAAATATTACCATAGCTTGTCCATTTCCAATGAATTTTGCACCTTTATTAATAGCTCTTACTGATTGTCTTGGATCATCTCTTTTAATAAACACGCAATTTTGAATTTCCATCCATCCACCAATAAAAGGCATCTTTTTAATTTCTTCTTTTGCTATAAAAGCAACTCTTCTATTTAAAGATCCAAGTAAAATTGGTATATCAAAATTACTCTGATGATTAGAAACAAATAAAACATTTTCATTTTCTGGTATATTTTCCATACCAATTATTTTAACTTTAATACCAGCAAGCTTTAATAAATTATTTGACCATTTTTTTGAAATTTTATTAAGGTATATTTCTAATTCATCATCTTTATTATCTTTTTTTAATTTTTTTGCATAATATAAGTTTGGAATGTTAATTAAAAAATCAATCCAAAAATATACAAACCATATTACTGTTCTTATCATAAATCACCCATACTTTCACAACTTCATTAATTGTACCAAATTGCTTCGCAATAGTGAATCTTAATCACTATATCGAGG
>JAUCFZ010000125.1 GCA_030377915.1 Clostridiaceae bacterium HSG29 | reverse complement strand
TGAAGCATTATATAAAGATGAAAATGATAAAGATTGTATATTTATTTTAGAAAATAGAAAATCAAAAAAAGTATATGTTCAAAAAGGAATAAATGGTGCTCTACTTATTGAAGTTATTGCAAATGATTTAAAAGTTGGAGATGTAGTGATTTTAAATCCGCCTGTTGAATTTAAAGAAGGAAGTATTGTTGAATCTTTAAGCGACGATAAATAGATTTTGGAGCGATGTATGATTAAATTAGATAAAATTTGGAAAGTATATGATACAGGTAAAATTAAAGTTGAAGCTCTTCGTGGGATTGATTTAGAAATAAAAGCTGGAGAATTTGTTTCAATTGTTGGAGCTTCTGGTTCAGGAAAATCAACTATGATGAATATACTTGGTTGTTTAGATAGACCAACAAATGGAAAGTATAAATTAAATGGAAATTATATCGAAGGGTTAGATGAAGACGAGCTTGCTAGAATAAGAAATAAAAATGTCGGTTTTATATTTCAGACTTTTAATTTAGTACCAAGAGTGACTGCGTTTCATAATGTTGAATTACCCTTAATATATTCAAGAGTTAAAGCAAGTGAAAGAGAAAGAAGAGTTACTATTGCTTTGGAAAGAGTTGGGTTAAGCGATAGAATGACACATAAACCAAACGAATTGTCTGGAGGACAAAAGCAAAGAGTTGCAATTGCAAGAGCACTAGTAAATAATCCTTCTATTATTTTAGCTGATGAGCCTACAGGAAATTTAGATTCTGAAACAACTATTGAAATAATGGAAATTTTTAAGAAACTTAATGCTAGTGGAGCGACAGTAATTATTGTTACTCATGAGATGGAAATTGCAGCGATTACTAACAGACAAATTACTTTTAAAGACGGTAAAATAATAAGTGATAAATTAAATAATTGCAGAAATTACGAGGTGTAAAATGAATTTTATTGAAAGTATAAAAATTGCATTAAAAGCACTTTGGATAAATAAAATGAGATCATTATTAACAATGCTTGGTATTATTATAGGGATTTCATCAGTAATAACTGTTGTTGCACTTGGTAACGGTACTAAAGGTGCTGTGAATTCAGAGTTTGATAATTATGGTGCTAGTTCTATATATATATTTAATAGATATTCAGAGGAAATATATCAAGAGGATTTGATTACAAATAGAGATTATGAAGTTTTAGGTAGAATTTTTGAAAAGCAAATAGAAGCTAAATCTGCTATAATAAATTATTCAGGCGTAACAAATAAAATTAATGATGTTAAGAAAGATATTAATCTTGATGTAAATGGTGTTGGTAATGAATATGATAAAGTGATTAATTTTGAATTAATATCAGGCAGATTTTTAAGTAAGCAGGATATTGTATCAAGAAAAAATGTTGCTGTTATTGAAAAAGAATTAGCAATTGAAAAATTTGGTAAAGAAGATGTACTTGGTGAAAAATTAAGTATAAAAAGAAATGATGAAGTTAAAACATTTATAATAGTTGGAATTTATGAACCGCCTAAATCGCTTTTGCCGGCAATGGGCGAAAGAGCAAAAGTTGTGTATATTCCAACTACTACTGCTGGAAGAGTTTTAAATTTATCTGATCAGATTTATTTTATGCAATTTAGTTTAAAAAAGGATGTTGATGCGGAAAATGTAATTATGCAAATGATTAATGTGCTTGAAAGAAAACATAAAAATATTGATCAAAATAAATTTCAAGGTGAATCGGCTGAAGGGCAACTTGAAATTATAAATAAAGTAATGAAAATTTTGACATCGGTTGTTGGTGCTATAGCAGCAATTTCTTTAATTGTTGGCGGAATTGGGATAATGAATATTATGCTTGTGTCTGTAACTGAAAGAACAAGAGAAATTGGTATTAGAAAAGCGATTGGTGCAACACGTAAAGATATATTGATTCAATTTTTAATTGAAGCGATTGTTATTTCTGGAATTGGTGGGGTTATTGGAACTGCTATTGGAATAATTTTATCTAAAATAGTATCACATTTTATTAAAATTCCTGCTACTACAGGTATTTTAGTAATAATTATTGCAACTTTATTTTCCACAATGGTTGGTATTGCAGCTGGAATGTATCCAGCAAATAAAGCGGCAAAACTTGATCCGATTGATGCACTACGATATGAATAGGAGGGAATTATGGAAACTGAAGAAATAATTGAAGTTAAAATGAGCGTTTTTTCTAGAATAAAAGGAATTTTTATAAATCCTAAAATGGTGTTTGAGGATATTAAAAGGAATCCGGATATTTTAAAACCTACATTGATATTAATGGCAATATTTATAGCAACTTATCTAATGCAGTTAAGTATTATACGAGAAATACTTATTGAGCAACTTAAAACTGCTATGGAAGTAAACACTTCTTTTCAAATAACTGAAAGTTTTTTGAAAAAAGCTATTATTAGTGGTTTATTTGCAGGAACAATTTTCTTTGCAATTGTACCTATAATAAAAGGAATGATATGTCACGGAGTATCATTAATAAATAGTGGAAAAGGTAAACTGAAAGCAACAATAAGTGTGCTTGTATATTCATATTTTATTGTAGCACTTGGTCAAATTATTTTAGCAATATTAAAAATAATAACTGGTAATGTTTATCTTACTTTATCGCCAGCAGTGTTTTTCTCAATGGAAACAAATACTTTGTTATCTGCATGGCTTTCATATTTTGATATATTTGTTGTGATTTATCTTGTAGTAAGTATTATTGGAATAAAAATTGTCCAAGAATTGACAACTTTTAAAGCGGCAAGTGCTGTTTTAATACCATCTGTTATCTATATGTTAATGATTACAGTGCCAATTTTATTAGGATTAAATTAGAAAGGTGATTAAATGAGTTTATTAAGTTTAGCTATTGAAACTAGTTGTGATGAAACTTCAGTAGCAGTTATTAAAAATAAAAGAGAAATAGTTTCTAATATTATATATTCGCAAATTGACATTCATAAAAAATTTGGCGGAGTTGTTCCAGAAGTTGCTTCAAGAAATCATCTTGAAAAAATTTCTCAGATAGTAGATGAAGCTCTTAATGAAGCTGAGTGTAGTCTTGATGATTTAGATTATATTTCAGTAACAAATGGACCGGGATTAGTTGGAGCGTTATTAGTAGGACTTTCTTATGCAAAAGCGTTGAGTTTTTCTTTAGACATTCCTTTAGTTCCTGTGAATCATATTGAAGGACATATTTATGCTAATTTTATTGAGCATAAAGAACTTGAACCTCCTTTTATTTCACTTGTGGTTTCTGGTGGACATACTCATCTTGTTGAAGTTAAAGATTATAGTGTTTTTAATGTAATTGGTAGAACACGTGATGATGCAGCAGGTGAGAGTTTTGATAAAGTTGCTAGAAAATTAGGTCTTGGTTATCCAGGTGGGCCAATTATTGATGAGCTTGCAAAAAAAGGAAATCCTAAAGCTATTAAATTTCCAAGATCAAAAATTGATAATTTTGATTTTAGTTTTAGTGGATTAAAAACTGCTGTATTAAATTATATAAATATGATGCAACAAAGAAATGAGAAAATAAATGAGGAAGATGTAGCAGCAAGTTTTCAAGCTGCTGTTGTTGAAGTTTTAGTAGAAAATGCTAAAAAAGTTTGTAAAAATATGAAGATGGATAAAATTGTATTAGCTGGTGGAGTTGCTGCTAATAATGGATTAAGAGAAGCGTTAGATTCTATGGGAAAAGAAGAAGGAATATCAATTTATTACCCATCTAAAATTTTATGTACTGATAATGCTGCAATGATTGGATGTGCAGGAGCATATAGATATGAAAGAAAAATGTTTGGAAGTGAAGAAACAATTGCAATACCAAATTTAGAAATTGATAGTTAATCAAATAAAAAACGGAAGCTAATCGGCTTCCGTTTGTTTTTTCTTATAATGTTTCATCAAGATAATCTAATATATCTTCAAAAGTTTCAATTTTTTCAGCAATTTCATCTGGTATTTCAATATTGAATGCATCTTCAATTTCCATGATTATTTCAACTGCATCTAGAGAATCTGCATTTAAATCATTTGCTAAACTTGATTTAAGATTGATTTCTACATCTGCATCTCTTCCAATTTGTAAATTAATAATTTCTTGAACTGTTTCTTGTACTGTTTTTTCCATATTTACTCCTTTTTATATGTTTTCTAAAAATACATCCAAATCGCTTAATTCTTCATAGAGTTGATTTATATTTTTTTCTAATTCTAAATTTTCATTATTAATGCGTTTTACTTCCGCTCCGTTTGAATAGATTTCTTCTTTACAGAGAGAATTTTCATTCGAATGTAAATTCTTCTCTAAAGCTTCTATCTCTTCAAGGATTTTTTCCATTCTTTTTTTCATTTTCTTAATTTTTTTCTGTTCATCTTTTTTTAATTGCATTTCTTTTTTCTGCTCAGTTTTAGTTTTGCTAGGTGTAATATCTTTTTTAAATAGTTCTTTATTGCGTTTTTTCTT
>JAUCFZ010000124.1 GCA_030377915.1 Clostridiaceae bacterium HSG29 | reverse complement strand
TTAACCCAATTTTCTATATTAGTGGTGTTATTCAGAAATATGTATTAACTTCAAAACCAAGTGAAATTCAGTTGAGGTTAGCAAAAGTTGCATTAAAAAATGCAGTTAATAAAAGTAATTAGAGGTGCGAAATGAAAGTAGTATGTAAAAATGAAAATGATACAAAAAGATTGGCTAAAGAAATTTCAAATATTGTTAAAGCTGGTGATGTGATTTGTCTTGATGGTGATTTAGGTGCAGGTAAAACAACTTTCACAAAATATTTATGTGAAGATTTAGGTGTAAAGGGATATGTTAATTCACCTAGCTATAGCATTGTTAATGAATATGATGGTGATGTGAAAATCAATCACTTTGATGTATATAGAATTTTCTCTGTTGATGAATTATATGAAATTGGATATGAAGAATATTTTAATAATACGAGCATATGTATTGTGGAATGGGCAAAAAAAATTGAAGAGTTGATTCCTGATAATAGTATATGGATGAATATAACTTTAGGAAACAGTTTTGATGAAAGAATTATAGATATAAAAGGTTTGGACGACAAATTAAGTTTTGAAGGAGCTCTGAAATAATATGAAAATTTTAGGAATTGAAACATCATCAATAGTTGCGAGTGTAGCTATAACAGAAAATGAAGTATTATTAGGAGAAACTACAATTAATCATCCTAAAAAGCATTCTCAAAAATTAATGCCTATAATAAAAAATTTATTCAAAAGTTTAAATATGACTATTGATGATATTGATTTAATTGCAGTTTCAAATGGTCCTGGTTCTTTTACGGGAATTAGAATTGGTCTTACAACAGCTAAAGCTTTAGCACATAAAAGTAAAATACCTGTTGCAACAATTTCAACTTTAGATTCTCTTGCAATAGGTTTAACAGCAGGACCTGATAATCCAGCTACTTTTCTCTCTACTACTGCTTTTTGTTTTTCAATATCAATTGCCATTCCAGCAACTGTATTAATTAATGAAATAGCATCTGCTCCACATTCTTCTACAATTAAAGCAATTTCCTTAATATCAGTTACATTTGGAGATAATTTTACTATTAAATGTTTAGTAGTACAATTTCTAATCTCAGTTACAATATTTCTAACTACTGCTGGATTAGTTCCAAATGCAAGCCCACCATCTTTTACATTTGGGCATGAAATATTCAGTTCAATTGAATCAACATCTTCCTTATCTAAAATTCTTGCCATCTCCATATATTCTTCCAAATTTGCTCCATTAATATTTGCAATTATTTTAGTATCAAACTGTCTTAAATATGGAATATATTTTTTTATAAAAACTTCAACACCAGGATTCTGTAATCCTATAGAATTTAATAAACCCATTGGAGTTTCATAAAGCCTTGGCGGGGGATTTCCTTCTTTAGGTTTTAGAGTTAAACCTTTTACTGAAATTGCACCAATTTGATTTAGATCAATAAATTCAGCATATTCTTCTCCAAACCCAAAAGTACCTGATGCAACAGTTACAGGATTTTTTAATTTAAGTCCATTTAAGTCTACAGACATATCAATCTTATTCATTTAAATTCACCTCATTACCATAAAACATAGGACCGTCTTCACATACTTTTTTATATCCATTTACTGTTTCACAAGTACAACCTAAACAAGCACCAATACCACATGCCATTCGTTCCTCTAGAAGCAACTGTGTCTCTACATTATTAGCTTTTGAAATTTCATTAACTTTCTTCATTAAAATTTTAGGACCACATGTAAAAACTGCGTCATAATCAGATTTCGATAATTCATCATTTAAAATATCAGTTGGATATCCAATAAAATCAGCTTTATTTTCAGCTTCACTAAATGTTATAACTTCATTAGCTATTTTTTTAAATATATCTATATCAAAACACTCATTATTAAATCCAAGAAACATTTTTGTAAAAATTCCCATTTTATTTAATTCCATTGCAGCACCCTTTAATGGTTCAACACCAATTCCACCACCAACTAAAAGTACTTTTTTATATTCTTTCTTTAGATCGAAACCATTTCCTAATGCCCCCATTAGAAAAATTTCATCATCAACTCTTAATTTACTAAAATTTTCAGTTCCAGTTCCCACTATTTTAATTCCAAATTCAATTTCAGTTTCATTATATGAGCTCACACTTATTGGGCGATTCAAAAGAGGATGTAATTCCACATTTTTAATCATGAAAAATTGCCCTGGTTCAATAACCATATCATTAGGTCTATCAACAACCATTTTAAATGCATCTTCAGTCATAAATTCTACTTTTTTTACTTTTACTTTTCCATAAAATTTCATATACCCCTACTTCCAATATATTTTATTTGCTTTTTCAAGTTCATCATTAATTTTTTCATTCATTTCAAGCACAGCCTGTTTAGCACCTTCTTTTACTGTTGAACCTATTTTTTCATAATTAAATATTATTCCTCTAGAAGAATTTACTATTGCTCCAAGTCCATCTTCATTAAATGCATTAACTACATCTTTTGCTCCTCCACCCTGCGCTCCATAACCTGGTACAAGAAAATATGCATTTTTCATTTGTTTTCTTAATGAAATCATCTCACTTGGATATGTTGCGCCAACTACAGCACCAACAGGTCCATAATTCTCATCATATTTCGAATTCATCCCATTAACAATTTCAGCAACTCTTTCATATATTGTAATATCATCTTTCTTTATATCCTGAATCTGCTTTGATGATTTATTTGATGTTTTAACTAAAACAAAAATGCTTTTATCATATTTATCAATATCTTCTATAAACTCATTTATACAATCTTCACCTAAATATGGATTAACAGTTACATTATCAACCTCAAAATCATCAACTTTTATACCATTATAAATAACATTTCCCAAATGACCATTTGAATACGCTTGTGAAGTTGAACCAATATCTCCACGCTTAATATCTCCTATTACAAATAATCCTTTTTCTTTTGCATATTCTTTTGTATCTGAGTATGCTTTCAAACCTTCAATTCCAAACTTTTCATAAAAAGCAATCTGTAATTTCACAGCAGGCGCAATTTCATAAATTCCATCAATAATATCTTTATTAAAATCAAATAGTGCTTTAGAAATCTTATTACTTTTTTTATATTCCTCTGGTATTTTTTCAAGTCTTGGATCTAATCCAACTACAACCGGAGACTTCTTTTCAATAATTTTCTTTTGCAACTGATTAATATTCATATTTTGCACCCCTTTTAAATTTAACAATTCCATTTTTTATAGTAGTTTCAATTTCTCCATAAACTCCATATCCTTCGAAAGGTGTATTTTTACCTTTTGACATAAAATTTTCAGACTCAATTTCCCATTTTTTATTCAAATCTATAATTGCAATATCCGCTATATCCCCTACACCTATACTTCCTCTTTTTATTCCCAATATTTCAGCTGGTTTAAAAGTCATCATAGCAATTATTTTTGAAAGTTCAATACCTTCTTTTTTTACAAGATTAGTATAAGCTAAAGAAAAACTCGTTTCAACTCCACTTATTCCATTTGATGCTTTCTGATACTCAACTTCTTTACTTTCTTTTTCATGAGGTGCATGATCAGTAGCAATAATATCTATTTGATTGTTTTTAATTCCTTCAATAATGGCATTTAGATTTTCTTTTGACCTAATTGGTGGGTTTACTTTTGTATATGTGCTTTTTATATTTACTTCTTCTTTAGAGAGAGAAAAATGATGAGGTGTAACTTCACAAGTTACTTTCGTTCCATTGCTTTTAGCTTGAACAATAGAATCAAGAGAATCTTTACAACTAATATGTGCGATATGAATTCTTTTATTATATTTTTTTGCAACTTCAACATTTCGTTTTACCATTTTAGATTCGCCAATACACGGCCAAGGTCCATCAGTATATAACTTTGATACATTGAAATCCTCACAATGAGATATAATCAATGCTGAATCAGGTAAACATTCAAATGCTTTTTCCAAAACAACTTTATCCATAATAGGCATTCCATCATCTGAAAAAGCAACAGTTTCGTTTTCAAGTTTTTTAAAATCAACTAATTCTTTCCCATCTTGATCTTTTGTAACACTAACTATTGGGAACACTTCAATAAGTGCTTCTTCTTCAATTCTTCTTTTTACATCATTTAATTTATTAATAGTATCAATAACCGGTTTTGTATTAGGCATTGCTGCAACAGAAGTAACTCCACCTCTAAGTGCCGCTTTTGTTCCAGATATCAAATCTTCTTTAAAATCAAAACCTGGTATTCTTAAATGCACATGAGCATCAACAAATCCCGGGCACACCATTTTACCCTCTGCATCGATTATTTCACAATTTTTAATATCAATATTTTCATTTACTTTCGAAACAGATCCTTCTTCAATAAAAATATCATAATATCCTTCTAAATTATTTTTAGGATCAACTACATAACCATTTTTAATAAGTATATTCATTTTCCCTCCAAACAAAAAACCTCTTTTAGACGCAATAATCCCAAAGAGGTAGTAAACTGTTAATCTCATAGCGTCTCTCGGACAAGAACGGGATTATTATTCTTTTT
>JAUCFZ010000123.1 GCA_030377915.1 Clostridiaceae bacterium HSG29 | reverse complement strand
AGAGCAACAACATTATAAGTTGCTTTTGGAGAAAGTTTTCCAATTGCATAAGTTGTTAAATCAATATCCTTTGTAGAAATTTTCTCTGTTGTTACTGATATAACTTCAATTTCCTTTTCTATATTTTTTACTTCATTTTTTCTACAACCACTAATCATTACCGAAGTTACAATTAGCATTAATACTATAGCTATAATTTTTCTATTCATTATTTTGCTCCTTAATCATTAAACATCCCTGTTTTTTTCTTAAATACACCTGTAATATTGTCACTAATTATATAAACATTTGGAATAACAAACAGTGTAAGAACTGTTGATGCAAAAAGACCAAATATTATTACATATGCCATCTGTTCAAAAGTTGGGTTTTTTAATGCAAGTGGCAGTACTCCACCCATTGTTGTTAATGAAGTTGCTAAAACTGGCATAAATCTTGTTCTAACTGCTTCTGTAATAGCAACGTATTTATCTTTCCCATTTTTTCTTAAATAATTAGCAAAATCAATCAACACAATTGCATCATTTACTGCAATTCCAACGAGTGCTATCGCTCCCATCATAGCATATGTTCCTAATGGATTATTAGTAATTATTAATCCTGCAACAACACCAATAAATGCTAAAGGTACACTTACTAAAATTACTATAGGTTGAGATAATGAATTAAATTGAAGTGCTAGAACAATATAAACTAACATTAAAGCAATAACTAAACTTCTAACCATATCGCTAACCATATCATTTAAATTTTCCATTTCACCGCCATCATATCTTTTAATTCCTTCTGGCAAGTTAATTTCATTTGTTTTTTCATTAAACTCTTCAATAATATTTTTTGTATTTGCTCCTTGATATGTTTGAGATTGTATATATACTACTCTATCTAAATCTTCATGATTTATTTCTGAAACACCGTCTTCATATGATATATTGCAAACATCTGTAAAATTAACAAGTTCACCCATTTGATTTGTAAAATGAATTTTTTCGAAATCTTTAATACTATTAATTCTTTCATTATTTACATATCCGACTATATCAATTTCATCACTTTCACCTTTATATACGCCTAATTTAGTACCATTTAAACTATTTCTTAAATCATTTGAAATACTGTAAGTATTTAATCCTAAATTTGCAGCTTTTTCTTTATTAATATTTATTCTAACTTGTCTTAACCCAGCAGATGCATCACTATAAGGATTCCTAACACCATCAATATCCTCTAAAATATCTAAGTATATATTAGCATATTCTTTAAGTTCATCTAGATTCTCTCCACGAAGTCCTATTTTAATTGGATCTCCGTTCATTCCTTGTTGCCTTTGTTCAGAAATTCTTGCTTTTGCACCTGGAATAATTTTAATATCAATTAATAGTTCATTAACAATTTCACTTGTTTTTTTATCTCTTAATTTTTCATCTACTAGCTCAACTGTTATTGAAGCCTCATTATCTGCTAAACTCCCAATATCCGTATTATATGATTCAATTTCATCATATTGAAATAAAAGTTCTTCAAATTCATTAACAATTTCCTTAGTATCTTCTAATAAATAGCCTTTTGGCGTTTCAATAGCAATTGTAAAATTATTTGCTTCTTCTTGAGGGAATGTTTCTAAATCAATTATTCCTAAAGGAATAGCACTTAAGCTTATAAAAAATACTATAGTACTCATTACAATAACCAAAGTTCTTTTGCCTTTGCTTTTTACTATTTTAAAAAGAAAATTTTCATATTTTCTTATTAAATTATGCTCATCTAATTTTTCAGAACTTTTATCAAGATATCTTTGTTTAAATAACATTAATCCTGAAAAAATAATTGCTATTACCCAAGCAACCATTCCAAATTTATCATCAATCTCGAATGCATAAAGTGATAAAACAAATATTAATAATACTGATCCATATTTTTTAAATTTGCTTAAAGAATTATTTTTTTCTTTCACGTTCTGATATTTTATACTTTGATAAAAATCTACTTGATAAAACCGGTGTTATAGCTAATGAAATAAATAATGATGACACTAATACAAAAATAATTGTAAGTGGTAAATGCTTTATCATTTGCCCCATTGCCCCTGATAAATTTGCTAAAGGTATAAATGCTACCACTGTAGTTAAAGTTGCGGCTAATACAGCAGGAGCTATTTGATTGATACCTGCTTTTGCAGCATCAAGTTTACTTAATCCTTCATCACGTAATCTATCAATATTTTCCATTACTACTATAGCATTATCTACAAGCATACCAAGAGCAATAATAAAGCCCATTAAAGTAAGTTCATTAAATGTAAGTCCATAGAAATGCATAATAATTATACTAACTAATAAAGATAATGGAATAACTGTAGCTACAATTATTGATTCTCTAAAACCAATGAATAAGAAATTTAGTATTAGCACATTATTATTATTAGCGATTGTATTATTTTTAATTATTTCAAATACAATAGTAGGTGTTTTTTCATCAAGGCAGATTGATGAATTATCGACAAGAACAATGGATGAAGTAGATGTAAAAGTAAAGGATATAAATAGTAGTTTTACTGAAACTTTAATTGAGCAATCATTAATTGGTTATAAAGAGCAGATGAATGCAATTAATGAAGCTACAAAAAATTATATTAATCCACCACTTTTAGCTATTGATACTTTAGTGGGAAGTAGAGCAATTAAATCAGTTTTAGCTGAAGATAGTGAAGAGAATATTTTAGCATTAAATAAAACACTAAGAGTAATATTTGATAATGCAAATAAAAATGGTTCAAATATATTTAAACTTTGTATTGCATTTGAAAATGGGACTGTTTATTCTGCTACAGATTTAGGAGAAGAAAAATATAATCCTAAAGATCAAGAAGCATATAAAAAAGCAGTAAATAATAAAAATAAAAGTGTTTGGAGTGAATCTTATATAGATTCAAAATCAGACGAATTAGTAATTCCAGTTTCCAAAGCAATAATTAATGAATCAGGTGAAATAGTTGGAGTTGCAGCTGCTGAAATAAATTTAAAAGAATATAGAGATATTATAAATGGATATAGCATTGGTAAATTAGGATATATTACTACTGCTGATAGTTATGGAAATATACTTAATCATCCATTAGATAAAAATAAAGTAAGTTCAAAGGATTATGAATTAGTTTCAAAAGAAATGCCTGTTAAAGGTTTATTAGATTTTATTAATAGTGATATTACTGAAACTACAGAAGTTCGTTATGAATTTAAAGGTGAGAATAAAATTGCTATTTGTAATAAAGTAGAAGGAATTGAGATTTCATTAATGGGAACTGTAATATTAGATGATATTTATGAATTAAGTGAAAATACAAATAAAGAATTTAGTGATTTTGAAAATGATTTACAAATAATGCTTGATAAAGAGAAGAAAAAATCAGCTTTAAATACTATTTATGTTATTATTGCTTTAATTTTAGTATTTAGCGTAATAATTATGTATGTAGCTAAGCATTTAATTGTAAAAGGACTAGATAGACTTATCGAAAAAATTGATTTCTTATCGGATGGAGATTTTAGTAGAAAATTTATTAATAAGTCAATAACAAAAGAATTTTATCATGCTGATGAAAGTTTAAATAATTTAAAATTATCTGTAAATAAAATGTTATCAGATGTATATGATGTTTCAAAAAGTATAAATATTGCTAGTGAAAAACTTGAAGAAAATGGAAACATTTTAGTTGATTCATCTCAAAGTGTAGTTAGTGCAATGGAAGAGATAGCAAACGGCGCTACTGAGCAAGCAACAGATGCAACAGAAAGTTCAAAATCTATGCTAGAATTAGCTGAATCTATTGATGAAACGACATCAAGTAATATTTTAACAGCAAAAGTATCAAAAGATGTTAGTAATGAAGTTGAAATTGGAGATAAAGTCATTGTAATTTTAAAAGAAAGTACAATTAAACAAAAAAATGTATTAAATAATGCTACATTAAAAACTGAAGAATTATCATCCGTTGTAGAATCTATAACAGGTATTATAGATGCAATATCATCTGTAGCTGAGCAAACAAATCTTCTTGCACTTAATGCATCAATTGAAGCAGCTAGAGCAGGAGAACATGGAAGAGGATTTGCTGTAGTAGCAGATGAAATCAGAAAATTAGCTGAAGAAACAAGAGAATCTACTGAAGAAATAACAAATAAAATTAATGAAGTTAAAAAGACTTCTGTTGAAGTTGTTAATTCAATGAATGAAATAAAATTAACTACTAAAGAACAAGAAAAAGTAGCTAAAGATGTTACAAAAGCATTTGAATCAATTGAATCTTCACTTGAAAATGTATTGGAAAACATTGAAAATTCTTCAAAACATATTGATGATGTGGTAGTAAATAAAGATATAGTAGCTGAGAAAATTGAAAATATTGTAGCTGTTACAGAAGAGACTGCAGCAGCATCTGAAGAAGTAAATGCTACAGTTGATCAACAGAATGATATTGCTAATGAAATAGGAAATTTAGCAATGACTTTAAGAGAACATGTAAAACAATTAAATGAAGATTTAAGTAAATTTATAATTTAATAAATAAGTCTTTCACAAAAGTGATTAATGGAGTATTAATTGCTATGTGGAAGGCTTTTTTTATGGGAAAATTATTTATTTGTGTTTA
>JAUCFZ010000010.1 GCA_030377915.1 Clostridiaceae bacterium HSG29 | reverse complement strand
TCTTTTGTTAAACAAATTAGGAAACAGAGATTTATTAGTTATAAGTATATCTTTTTCATGTTTTGCAAAAGAGTACTTGTCTTTTAATTAGCTAATAATATCTCTATAAAACTATTATACGAGGAGAAAAAAATGAATAAATTTAATTTGAAGATTGGAATGAAAAATGAATCAAGTTTTGTGGTTGAAGAAAAACACACTGCTGCAGCTTATGGAAGTGGAACGCTTTATGTTTTTTCAACACCTGCAATGATTGGATTAATTGAAAATTCAGCACTTAATTGTGTAGATTCAATAATTGGTGAAAAATACTCTACAGTTGGAATTCATTTAGATGTTAAACATATTGCTGCAACTAAAATGGGACAAAAAGTTAGAGCTGTTTCTGAACTTATTGAAATTGAAGGTAAGAAACTTTTATTTAAAGTTGAAGCTTTTGATGAAGAAAAGAAAATTGGAGAAGGATATCATTCAAGATATATAATTGATTTTGAAAAGTTTATGAGTCAATTCAATTAATATAAGGATTATATGTGGCATTATTCATGTATTGATGTATACAATTATATTTAACATTTTTTTACCACAAAGTGTTAAAAGTGTGGTATTCTACTATTGATATTAAGTTATTTAATAAGGAGGAAAATTATGTTCCGTGAGGATGTACTTGCAAGTTTAAAAGAGAGCAAGAAGAATTTTGATGAAAAAACAGAAAAATTATTGGAGAAAAGACCTGAGCGTAAAGAAGTTTTTCATTCAGGATCAGGAAAAGAAGTAAATAGGGTTTATACACCACTTGATCTTGATGGTATGAACTATGAAAAAGAGATTGGCCTTCCAGGGGAATACCCATATACAAGAGGCGCTTATGGTTCAATGCACAGAGGTAGATTTTGGACAATGAGAATGTATGCTGGTTTTGCTACAGCAGAAGAATCAAATAAAAGATATAAGTATTTAGTTGAACAAGGATCAAGTGGATTAAGTGTTGCTTTTGACTTACCAACTCAAATAGGCTATGATTCGAATCATGAATTGGCTAACGGAGAAGTAGGAAAAGTTGGAGTTGCAATAGATTCTTTAGCAGATATGGAAGTTTTATTTGATGGAATTCCATTAGACAAAGTTTCAACATCAATGACAATAAATGCTCCTGCCGGTGTACTTTTAGCTATGTATATTGCAGTTGCTGAAAAACAAGGTGTAAGTGCAGATAAACTTCGTGGTACTATTCAAAATGATATTTTAAAAGAGTATATTGCAAGAGGAACATATATTTATCCAACAGAGCCTTCAATGAGATTAATAACAGATATTTTTGAATATTGTTCGGAAAACGTTCCTAAGTGGAATACAATCAGTATTTCTGGATATCATATTAGAGAAGCAGGTTCAACAGCATCACAAGAAGTTGGATTTACTTTAGCTGATGGTATTGCATATGTAGAAGCAGCTTTAAAAGCTGGATTAGATATAGATACATTTGCTCCAAGATTATCATTCTTCTTTAATGCACATAATGATTTATTAGAAGAAGTAGCTAAATATAGAGCTGCTAGAAGATTATGGGCAACAATTATGAAAGAAAGATTTGGTGCAAAAAAAGCTAACTCAATGATTATGAAGTTCCATACGCAAACAGGTGGATCAACATTAACTGCTCAACAACCTGAAAATAATGTAGTTAGAGTTGCGATTCAAACATTGGCTGCTGTTATGGGTGGTACTCAATCACTTCATACAAATTCAAAAGATGAGGCATTGGCATTACCAAGTGAAACATCAGTAAGAACTGCACTTAGAACGCAACAAATTGTTGCGCATGAGAGTGGAGTTACAAATACTTCTGATCCTTTAGCTGGATCTTATTACATTGAAGCTAAAACAAGCGAAATCGAAAAAGAAGCAATGGAATATATTAAGAAGATTGATGATCTTGGTGGAGCACCAGCTGCTATAGATAATGGGTATATTCAACAAGAAATCATGGATGCTGCATATAATTATCAAAAAGATGTTGAAAATGGCGATATAGTAATCGTTGGTATGAATAAATTTATGGTTGAAGAAGAGCCACCAACAGGATTATTACGTGTTGACCCTGCAGTAGAAGTTAAACAAAGAAATCAAATAGAAGATTTAAAAGATAGAAGAAATTCTGAAGATGTTGAAAATACATTATCAAAACTTGAAGAAGTATGTAAAAGCGATGAAAATGTTATGCCATATATTCTTGATGCAGTTAAAGCATATGCAACACTTGGAGAAATTTCAGATGTTATGAGAAATGTATTTGGTGAATATCAGCAATCTGTTAAATTATAAAATAGGAGGTAAATTGTGAGACCGATTAGAGTTTTAGTAGCAAAGCCAGGATTAGATGGACATGATAGAGGTGCGAAGGTTATTGCTAGAGCATTAAGAGATGCTGGAATGGAAGTTATTTATACTGGTTTAAGACAAACAGTTGATCAAATTGTAAATGCTGCAATTGAAGAAGATGTTGATTGTATTGCTGTAAGTATTTTATCTGGAGCACATAATACATTGCTTCCAAAAATTTCTGAAAAATTGAAAGAAGAAAATGCAGAAGATATATTATTTATTGGTGGCGGTGTAATTCCTGATGATGATATACCTTTCTTAAAAGAGAATGGAGTTTCTGCAATATTTACTCCTGGTACGCCAACAACGGTAACAATTGATTATATCAAGACTAATGTAAGGAAATAATATGGACTTGGTTGAAAGATTATTTGCAGGTGATAAGCGTGCGTGTGCAAGATTAATATCACATGTTGAAAATAATGTAAACGGAGTAAACGAAGACCTAAAGAAAATATATAAAGAAACGGGGAAGGCCTATGTAATTGGGATTACTGGGCCTCCTGGTTCTGGAAAAAGTACTCTTACAGACAAACTTGTTAAATTGCTTCGAAAAGAAGATAAAAAAATAGGTATTATTGCTGTAGATCCTACAAGCCCTTTTACAGGAGGAGCTATTTTAGGTGATAGAGTTAGAATGGGAGATTTGAATACTGATAGTGGTGTGTTTATTAGAAGCATGGGTGCTAGAGGACATTTAGGTGGATTAAGTGATGCAACTTCTGCTGCAGTAACAGTACTTGATGCATATGGATGTGAATATATTTTTCTTGAAACAGTTGGAGTAGGTCAGTCTGAAGTTGAAGTTATGAAAAGTGCAGATACAACGCTTATGGTTATGGTTCCGGGTTTAGGCGATGATATTCAAGCAATTAAAGCTGGAGTTATGGAAATAGGTAATGTTTTTGCTGTAAATAAATCTGATAGAGATGGGGCAAAAAGAACAAAAAGAGAAATCGACATGATGCTTGATTTTTCTAAAAAAGATTGGCGACCATCTGTTACGCTTGTTTCTGCAATAAAAGATGAAAATGTTGATGTTTTACTTGAGAAAATATTTGAACATAGAGATTATTTATTGGAGAGCAATTTATATCATTTAGAAAGAAAAGCAAATGTGAAAAATGAAATACTTTCATTAGTTAGGAAAGAAATTATGGAAAGAGTTATTAATAATGATGAAAAACATCAGCTTCTTGAAGATTTATCTCATAAAGTTGCATTAAGAATAGAAAATCCATATACAGCAAGTGAAATTATAATTAATGAATTAAAAAAATAAAGTGAAATTTGTATATGGTTAAAAATATTAAATAAAAACGCGAAATACATTTTTTAATTTATATACATATTGGGAAATGACTGATAAAATTTATGCTAAGGGGGAATTATGAAAGCATTGAAAATTGACCATATTGGTATTGCGGTAAAAAATTTGGAAGAAACAATAACTTTCTATAGAGATGTACTTGGTTTAGAAGTTGGCGGAACTGAAATTGTTGAAGAACAAAAAGTAAAAGTTGCTTTTTTACCAGTTGGTGACAGCGAAGTTGAATTATTAGAATCAACTACTGAAGATGGACCAATTGCAAAATTTATTGAAAAAAACGGTGAAGGATTACAACATGTTGCTTTTAAAGTAGAAAATATTAAAGAAGCAATTGAGTATATGGAGTCAAAAGGTATGAGAATGATTGATAAAGAACCTAGATATGGAGCAGGTGGGGCGAAAATCGCATTTGTTCATCCTAAAAGTTCTCATAGAGTACTTGTAGAGTTAACAGAAAGATAATAGGAGGATATTTATGGCTATTGATAAGCTACAAGATTTATTTGATCGTAAAGCTAAAATCCAAAGTGGTGGTGGCGAGAAAGCAATTGAGAAACAACATGCAAAAGGAAAAAATACAGCAAGAGAAAGAATGAATATGTTATTTGACGAAAGTTCATTTGTTGAATTAGACATGTTTGTAAAGCATCGTGGAGTTAATTTCGGTTTAGATAAAAAAGAAGCTCATGCTGATGGTGTAGTTGCTGGCTATGGTAAAATAAACGGAAGACTTGTTTATGCATATTCACAAGATTTTACTGTTTTAGGTGGATCACTTGGTGAAATGCACGCAAACAAAATTGTTAAAGTTCTTGATAATGCAATGAAAATGGGTGCACCAGTTATTGGAATTAATGATTCGGGTGGAGCTAGAATTCAAGAAGCTGTTGATGCACTTTCTGGATATGGAAAGATTTTTTATAAAAATACTTTAGCATCAGGAGTTATTCCACAGATTTCAGTAATTATGGGACCTTGTGCAGGTGGGGCAGTTTATTCACCAGCATTAACTGATTTCATCTTTATGGTAGATAAAACTTCTAAGATGTTTATTACTGGACCTCAAGTAATACAAGCTGTTACAGGTGAGATTGTTTCTGCTGAAGAATTAGGTGGCGGATTAACTCATAATGCAAAATCAGGTGTTGCACATTATTTAACTAATAGTGAGGAAGAATGTTTTTCAGAAATCAGACGTTTAATTGATTTCCTTCCATCAAACAATTTAGAAGTTGCACCAACTGTACCAACAAATGATGATATTAATAGAAAAAATATAGAATTAAATGATATAATTCCAGCAAATCCAAATAAGCCTTATGAAATTAAAGATGTTATTAAAATTTTAGCTGATGATGGAGATTTCTTTGAATATCAAGAAAAATTTGCTAAAAACATTGTAACTGGATTTATTAGAATTAATGGCAAATCTATTGGTGTTGTAGCAAACCAACCTAAAATATTAGCTGGTTGTTTAGATATTAATGCATCTGATAAAGCTGCAAAATTTGTTAGAACTTGTGATGTATTCAATGTTCCAATTTTAACTTTAGAAGATGTACCAGGATTCTTACCAGGAACTACTCAAGAATTTGGTGGAATAATTAGACATGGTGCTAAATTACTTTATGCATATTCAGAAGCTACAGTTCCATTAATCACTGTTATTTTAAGAAAAGCTTACGGCGGATCTTATTTAGCAATGTGTTCAAAAGAATTAGGAGCAGATTTAGTTCTTGCATGGCCAACTGCTGAAGTTGCAGTAATGGGAGCAAAAGGAGCAGCAAATATTATCTTTAGAAGAGATATTGGCGATTCTGAAAATCCTGAAGAAACTAGAAAACAAAAAATAGCAGAATATGAAGATGAATTTGCAACACCTTATAAAGCAGCTGAAAGAGGCTTTGTAGATGATGTTATTGAACCAAGTACAACAAGAGCAAGATTAGTGGATGCTTTTGATATGCTTTCTTCAAAAACAGTAAATCATCCAAATAAAAAACACGGCAATATTCCATTATAAGGAGTGATTAAATGACTTTATTAGATAGATTAGCAGATCCAAATTTACTTGATAAAATGACAACAAGTGAAAAAGTTATGGCTGCTGTTCAAACAACTATTTTAGGAATGGGAATTACTTTTGTTGCTTTAATAATTATTTGGGGAATGGCAGTTATATTAACAAAAATTGTTCAAAATATTGAGAACAAAGGTGATACAAAAATAAAAGTAGTAAAAGCTACTGAGAATAAAAAAGTTGAAGTTGAAGAAGTGTATGAAGAGACAAATGATGAAGAATTAATAGCTGTTATTTCTGCAGCAATTGCTTCTAGTTTAAAAACTTCAGTTGATAACATTATTGTTAGAAATATTGTAAGAGTAAGTGAAGATACACCAACTTGGGGAGTAGTAGGAAGAATTAATCAAGTTAATTCGAAATTAAATTAATCTGGAGGGACAACAACAATGAAAAAATTCAGAATATCTGTAAATGGAAATTCATATGATGTAGAGGTAGAAGAGTTAGGAAATGGTGCTTCATCTGCACCGGTTGCTGCACCAGTTGCTGCACCAGCAGCACCAAAAGCAGCTCCAAAGAAAGCAGCACCAAAAGCAGCTCCTAAAAAAGCTGCAAAAGCAGCTCCAGCTGGTGGACACGGAATAGAAGCTCCAATGCCTGGAACAATTTTAAGTTTAAAAGTTGCTGAGGGAGATACTGTAAGCAGCGGAGATGTATTATTAGTTTTAGAAGCAATGAAAATGGAAAACGAAATTGCATCTGATGTAGATGGCGTTGTTAAAGCAATTAATATTAATAATGGCGATTCTGTTGATTCTGGTGAAGTTTTAGTTGTAATAGCGTAAATAGGAAGGAGATAGTTTATGGCACAAGCTTTTATTGATTTCTTACAAAGCACTGGATTTGCTGCAATTACATTTCAGCAGATTATAATGCTTTTGATTTCTTTCTTACTTTTATATTTAGCTATTAGAAAAGAATTTGAACCTTTATTATTATTACCAATTGCTTTTGGTATGATGTTAACGAACTTGCCTTTAGCAGGTTTAATGCAAGGACCTTTAGTTGAAACTGTTAATCAAGCTCATGGCGTAATGGGTTCAACAATGAGTTCAAATGTTTATAATGGAATGTTCGAAACAACACAACCAGGTGGATTATTATGGTATTTCTATCAAGGTGATCACTTAGGATTGTTTCCACCAATTATATTTTTAGGTATTGGTGCAATGACAGACTTTGGTCCATTGATTGCTAACCCTAAATCATTATTATTAGGTGCAGCTGCTCAGTTTGGTATCTATACTACTTTTATTGGTGCAATTGGAACAGGTTTATTTAATGCTCAAGAAGCAGCAGCTATTGCTATAATCGGTGGGGCTGATGGTCCAACTGCTATATTCTTAGCTTCAAAAATTGCAGGGCATTTATTAGGTGCAATTGCAGTTGCTGCATATTCATATATGGCGTTAGTTCCAGTAATTCAACCACCTATTATGAAAGCTTTGACAACAAAAGAAGAAAGAATGATCAAAATGAAACAATTAAGAAAAGTTTCAAAATTAGAAAAGATACTTTTCCCAATAGCAACAACATTAATTGTATCTTTAATTGTACCACCTGCAACTGCTTTGGTTGGTATGTTAATGTTGGGTAATTTATTTAAAGAATCAGGCGTTGTAGCTAGATTAGAAGATACAGCTAAAAATGCATTGATTAATATTATTACAATATTCCTGGGAGTTTCTGTTGGTGCAACTGCAACTGCTGAAGCATTCTTGAATATTAAAACAATAGCTATTATGGCTTTAGGAGTACTTGCATTTGCAATTGGTACTGCTGCAGGAGTTATTTTAGCAAAAATTATGAATAAAATTTCAGGTGGAGATATTAATCCTTTAATTGGATCTGCAGGAGTATCAGCTGTACCAATGGCTGCTCGTGTATCTCAAAAAGTTGGACAGCAAGAAAATCCTTCGAATTTCTTATTAATGCATGCAATGGGACCTAATGTTGCCGGTGTTATTGGATCGGCTGTATCAGCTGGAGTATTATTATCACTATTTGGCTAACAAATTAAGCATCTCGAAAGAGGTGCTTTTTTGGTTGTAAAAAAAATAGAAAAATATTATAATAAAGTTATTGGTGGTGACGATTTATGGAAAAAGAAATATTAAAATTATTAAAGGCTAATAAAGATATATATCTTTCAGGTGCAAAAATTAGTATTCAGCTAAATGTATCAAGGACTGCTGTTTGGAAAGTAATAAAAAAATTAAGAGAAAAAGGGTATAATATTGAATCTGTTTCTTCAAAAGGATATAGATTAGTTGAAAACGAACATAGAATAAATGATTCTGAGCTTGCATTAATTATTGAAAAATATGATTTTATTGATAAATCATTTTATTATGATGAAATTGATTCAACAAATGATATTTTAAAAAGAGAATCAAATAATTATAGTTTTAAAAATTTACTAGCAGTAAGCAGTAAACAAACAAAAGGAAAAGGAAGGCTTGGAAGAGTTTGGGAATCTAATGATGGCCTCTATATGTCATATTTATTGAGACCTGATATTTCGCCTATTGATGCTCCATTATTTACCCAAATTGGCGCTGCTGCAATTATTGAAACTTTCAATGAAATATCTGATATTGATGTAAAAATTAAATGGCCAAATGATATTGTTATTAATGGCAAAAAAATATGTGGTATACTTACCGAGCTTAATGCAGAACTTAGTAAAATAAATTATCTTGTTTTAGGAATAGGTGTAAATTTAAATCAAATTGGGTTTAATGATGAATTATCATCTATAGCAACATCATATAAAATTGAAACTGGAAAAGACCTAAATTTAAGAGATTTTTTAGAAGTTTTTTTAAAAAAATTTGATATATTATTAAAAGAATTTATAAATGAAAAAAATATAGAAAAAACACTTAATATTTGTAGAAAAAAATCTATAATTATAGGAAAAGAAGTTAATATTATTAATGCAAATAATATTAGAAAAGTTGAAGTTATTGATATAAATGAAAAAGGTCAATTATTGGTTTTAAATGAAAAGGGTGAAGAAGAGGCAATTTTTTATGGTGAAGTATCAATTAGAGGAATTGACAAACTTTATATTTAAGGGGGAGTTATGTTATTAGCATTTGATGTAGGAAATACAAATATTGTATTTGGTTTATATAAAAATGATAAATTAATTGAAAATTGGAGAATATCAACATTAAGAATAAGAACGGAAGATGAATTAGCAATTTTAATTGGTCAGCTTTTTAAAATGAAAGGTTATTCTTTAGAAGATATTGATAATGTTATAATTTCTTCTGTTGTACCACAAGTGATGTATAGTTTACAGCATATGGCAAAAAAATATTGTAAAGTTGAAGCGATGGTAGTTGGCGCAAAATTAAAATCTGGAATAAATATTAAATATGATAATCCAAAAGAAGTTGGAGCAGATAGAATTGTAAATTCTGTAGGTGGAATTAAAAAATATGGAAATGGATTAATTATTGTTGATTTTGGAACGGCTACAACATTTGATGCAATTAGCGATAAAGGAGAGTATCTTGGTGGAGCAATTTTACCAGGAATTAAAATTTCTCAAGATGCGCTTTTTAGAAATGCAGCAAAATTAACTAGAGTTGAGCTTATTAAGCCTAAAAAAGTAATTGGTAAAACGACTGTTGAAAGTATTCAGTCGGGTATAATTTATGGTTATGCAGGTTCAGTTGAATATATTGTAAGTAAAATGAAAAAAGAAATGGGTTATGATGTTAAAGTAATTGCAACTGGTGGACTTGCAACTTTAATAGAGAGTGAGTCTGCATCTATTGATTTGATAGATAAATTTCTAACTCTTGATGGATTAAATTACATTTATAGATTAAACAGGTGAAAAAATGAAAATTGGAAATATTAATATAGAAGGTGAAGTGATTTTAGGGCCTATGGCTGGGGTAACTGATAAAGCATTTAGGTTAATAGCAAAATCATATGGATGCGGATTATTAGTAACTGAGATGGTAAGTGCAAAAGCACTTTTTTATAATGATAAGAAAACAAAAGAAATAATGCATATTGATGATATAGAAAAACCTGTTGCACTTCAGATATTTGGTTCTGATGTGGATGTTATGGGTAAAATAGCTTACGAACTTAATAATCATAATAATGATATTCTTGATATTAATATGGGTTGTCCTGCTCCTAAAATTGTAAAAAATGGTGATGGATCAGCACTTATGAGAAATCCTGAACTTGCAAGTAAAATAATAAAAACTGTTGTGAAAAATTCAATAAAACCTGTAACGGTTAAAATAAGAACAGGTTGGGATGAAGATTCAATTAATGCAGTTGAATTTGCTAAAATGGTTGAAGATGCTGGAGCAAGTGCTGTAGCTGTTCATGGTAGAACAAGAGAACAACAGTATTCTGGTAAAGCAAATTGGGAAATCATAAGAAATGTTAAGGAGATTTTAAAAATTCCTGTTATAGCAAATGGAGATGTTTTTAGTGTAGAGGATGCAATAAACATTAAAAAAATTACTGAAGCTGATGGAATTATGATTGCACGTGGCGCTAAAGGAAAACCTTGGCTTATAAAACAAATTAATCATTATTTTAAAACAGGTGAGATTTTAAAAGAACCAAATTTACTTGAAAGATTGAATGTACTTGAAAAACAATTTGAATATATGAACGAATTTAAAGGTGAGCATAGAAGTGTTCTAGAAATAAGAAAACATGCTTCATGGTATTTAAAAGGAATAAATAATGCTGCAGCAATTAGAAACGAAGTCAATACTATAAAATCAAAAGAGGAGTTTTACCAAATTATTAAGATAATTAGAAGAGATAATTTGGATGTTGAGAATAAATAATAATTTTTGAATGATTTTGGAGGGGGAAATGGTTTTTTTCAAAAAAAATAATGAGGAAAAATTAAAGCTAATGAAAGATGAAAATGAAAAGTATAAAGGAAGAGTAGAAAAATCAAAACAAGTTGCAGAAAAATTTACTGATTTAATTACAGAATTTTCTTTTCTACTTGATAATAGTTTTTTAGAATTGCAAGAAATTACTAAACACCTAGATAATACTTTAGAAATTTCAGAAGATCAATTGAAAAGTTTTGATAGTTTTAAAAATTTATTTATTAATTTATCAAATAATTTTAATAAAACTCATAGTTCTTTTGTTAAAATTCAATCCGAAGCTGATATTTCATATGATATTTTAGTTAAATATCAAGAAGAAATTGAAAAAGATGTAGAAAAAATTAAAATTGTTAATAATGAATTAACAATTATTAGTGCGGATATTGTAAAATTAGATGAAACAACAAATGATTCGAAAGATATGATAGATGAAGTACTTAAAATTAGTTCTCAGACAAATCTACTTGCGCTTAATGCTTCTATTGAAGCAGCGCGTGCTGGAGAGGCTGGGAGAGGTTTTTCTGTTGTTGCCGATGAAATAAGAAAACTCGCAAATGAAACTGAAATTATTGGAGGAAAATTAGTTAGTAGAATTAATGCAATGTCCGATGTTTCTAAGACTACACAACACGGAATTGAGAATGTTACTAAATCCATTTTAGATGTTAGTAATTCTATTAATGATAGTAGTTTAAATTTAGAAAAAGTAGAAAACACTTTTAATAATGTTGTTGATTTATCAAATCAAAATATGAAAGATTCAAAGAGTACTCAAGAACATTTTGATAATACTAATAGTTATTTAGAAGAGTTAGAGAATTCTGTAAATAATGTTTCAAATAATGTTAAGTCAATAACTAATAATTTAAATAAAGAAAAAGAATCTCTATCAATACTTGAAAGTAAAATTGAAATACTTGAAAATGAAAGTTTTGAGTTTTATAATTTATTAAGAGAACCTGATACTTTAGTAATAGCATCGAGTCCTTATCCACCGTATATAGTATTTAAGGATAATAAATTATCAGGCATTGATATTGAATTTATTAATAATGCATTTAAAGATAAAAAAATTAAAGTTAAATATTTTATATGTTCGTGGGAAATGTCTTTAGAAATGTTAAAAATAGGGGCTGTAGATGTAATTCCTGCAATTTCTTATACTGAAGATAGAGAAAGAATTATGAGCTTTTCAGACGCTTATAGAGAATATACTGAATATATATTTGTTTCAAAAAAAGAAAATAATATTTCTATTAACAAAATTGAAGATATTGATAATTATACAATTAGTCATTTAAATGCTTATAAATATTTTGATGAATTTGATAATAATAAGAGGATAAATAAAATAGAGTCTCCAAATGAAGATGTTTTATTTGAAAATTTATTAAATGGAAATGTAGATATGATAATTATGAATAAATTATCTGCTAAGGATTATATTGAAAAGAATAGTCTAATTAACAAATTAGAAATAAGTAATTATTCAAATAAGATATATGAAGGATCTGATTTCAGATTAGGTTTTTCAAAAGTAAATGAATTGAAAGAAATAAAAAATTATTTTAATGAGCAAATAAATAAAAACAAATAGAAGGAGTAAAATAATGGATTATAATAAAATGGCACTTGAAATGCATGAAAAACATAAGGGGAAAATTGAAGTAACAAGTAAAGTTAAACTTAAAACTAAAGATGATCTATCAATTGCTTATACGCCTGGAGTAGCTGAGCCTTGTAGAAAAATACATGATAATGTAGATGATGTATATAAATATACATCAAAAGGTAATTTAGTAGCTGTGGTTAGCGATGGAACAGCAGTACTTGGTCTTGGAGATATTGGACCAGAAGCGGCTTTACCAGTTATGGAAGGAAAAAGTATATTATTTAAAGCATTTGCAAATATAGATGCATTTCCAATATGTCTTGATACAAAAGATGTAGATGAAATAATACAAACTGTTAAAATGATAGCGCCTACATTCGGAGGAATTAATCTTGAAGATATTTCATCACCAAGATGTGTTGAAATTGAAAGAAGATTAAAAGATGAATTAAATATACCTGTATTTCATGATGATCAACATGGAACAGCAGTAGTTGTATCATCTGCAATTATTAATGCATTAAAAATAGTTAATAAAAAAATAAATGAAATAAAAATTGTAGTTAATGGCGCAGGAGCTGCAGGAAATGCAATAACTAAAATGTTAATAAATTTAGGCGTAGAAAATATTTTAGTGTGTGATAGAAAAGGAATTTTATCAAGTGATAAAGAAAATGGAAATGTAGTAAAAGATGAAATTGCATTACTTACAAATAAAGAGAAAATACATGGCGATTTAAAAGAAGCAATGAAAAATGCAGATGTATTTATTGGAGTTTCGGCTAAAGATGTGTTAACAGTAGAAATGGCAAAATCAATGAATAGCGATGCAATAGTATTTGCTATGGCAAACCCTGACCCAGAAATATCACCTGAAAAAGCAAAAGAAGCTGATGTTAGAATATATGGAACTGGAAGAAGCGATTATGCAAATCAAATTAATAATGTACTTGCATTTCCTGGAATCTTTAGAGGTGCTCTTGATGCAAAAGCTAGTGATATAAATGAAGAAATGAAAGTAGCAGCTGCATATGCAATTGCAAGCTTAGTTGATGAAAAAGATTTAAAAGAAGATAATGTTATAGTTTCAGCATTAGATGAGCGAGTAGCAATAGTGGTATCAAAAGCTGTTTATGATGCAGCCATTAAATCTGGTGTTGCAAGAATATAAGTTAATATGAAAAAAGACTTGAATTTACCAAGTCTTTTTTAGTATATTATTTAATTAATAACCAAATACCGATTCCTGCAGCTAAAGCAGCCCATATATAGAAAAAGTAAACTGTACCACTTTCGCCTAAATACTTAATGAAAAATCTAATTTTTGCCATTTCCCAAATAGATTTTGGTTTTTTAATTGCAATAAATATAACTAAGGCAGCATATAAAATTAAAAATAATCCAAATATTCCCAAACCGTTCATGATCGTCCTCCTTTTTTAATTAAGACCTCTTTTGATTCTATTTTTTAACAGTATAAAAACTAATACTGTTATAAATATGATTATACTACAATTTTTAAATATCATTGGCCATGTTGCTTCATTTAGAATTATTGAATTCATAGCTTCATATGCCCAATAAAATGGTGACCAATAAAGAAAAGGCATAAGTTTTTCTGATAGATACATTGCTCCAAATACAGAGCCCATAACAGGTATAAATATCATTTTCATACTTGCTATTGCACTTATTGGTTCATCATTCATAATACCTATAACAAATCCAATGATCATACTAATAAATGATAATGATATTGAAACTACTAATACCATTAAATAATTAATACCTTCAAAGCCAATAATTAACAGTATTCCGAAAATACCAACTATTGGTATTGTTAAACCTAAAATACTTTTTCCGATAATAAACTCAAATTTTGATGCAGGTGATACATTAATCGCTGAAAGTGTATTACTCATTTTTTCTTCAACAAGGCTAAGTAATATTAACATGCCACCAAAGACGGTGGTGAAAATAATTAGAAAATTTGCACCTTGTTGTTTAAGAGGATGAAGTTTCCAACCGCTATCCGTTATTTCTATATCGATAGGGAAAATATACAGATCCTTTTGATAGCTATTGACTATAAGCTCTAAGAAATCATAAGAACCTTCACTTTCATTATTTTGACTGATAATATTATATTTATCATCTTTTTTAACAAGACCGAGATAATCATCTGTTTTAGAAACTCTAACTCTAATATCTTGTACAGTTTCAAATTCTTTAACTTTTGCAAATTCATCAAGATATTCAATTAACTGAGGCTCTAATGTATCAAGTACAGCTATATTAATTGTCGTGGAATCAACACCAGGAATAATCGCTTTTAAAACAAGAGCCATTACAAAAGGTACAATCATAATATAAGCATAAATAAAATCACGTTTTCCACTTGTTATATCTCTACCAACTATTGCAAGTATTCGCTTCATTATAATCCCCCCCTCTATATGGTTAATGTCTCTTTAAATTTTTTATTTGCCATTAAAAATATTATTATAGATAATATTGAAAACATTAAGCATACATTATAAACGTAACTGATGTTTCCATGCTCAAAAAATAATTCTCTATATGCAAACAACATTGGATATGACGGCAATAATTTTAAAGCAAGCGGTGAAAATGCTGGCATATAATATGAAAAAGATGGGAACATAAGTAAAATAATTACCGAATACATCCATCCCATTGCAGATGCCATATCTTTGAAAAAACTTGCAATATAAAGGCCAAGTACAGAACCAAAAATATTTGTTGTTACTAGTAAAAAGAATAAACCAATGTAATTGACCTTTGTACCTGCAACAAATATTGCGGTAATAAAACTTGATACTAAACCAGACATAACAAGAAGTCCAACTTTACTTAATAGATATTGCCATACAGATAATGGTGTTACAGTTAAAGCTCTAATTGTACCTCTTTCTTTATCTAAAAATATATAGGATGCAATTATAAATAGACCCATAAATGAAGCATTCATAGTTAAAAAAACAGGTAACATATTTAGCCTATCACTTAATTTCTCATTATTTCCCATTAAAGTAGTAGTAGTAACTATGCTTTTGTAACGCGGAGTTTCCTCGATAAAGTGCATTAAGAAATCAGTTTTCATTAATGTTTTAAGTTTCTCGTTTTCAAACCCTTGTAGAATTATTTCATAATCAAGTTGTCTATATTGTTTTGAAACAACCATTCCAATACTACTCTTTTCTTTCTTCAATATATCAACAACATCAGCTCTTGAATCAAGTAGAATTATTTCATCTTCACTTTCATTTATAAATTCATCAATTCTATTCATTTCAGCTGGTTTTAAATCAAAATAAGCATATATAGTTCTAGTAGAATCAAAATTTTCAGGAACGATAAATAAAAGAATTATTATAAATACAAAAGCCATAAGAAGTTCGGTGTATATATACCAACTTTTAAAAGATAAAACTAAATCTTTTTTAAAACAAAACCATAGTTTTTTCATTATTTCAACTCCTTACCAGTTACCTTAATAAAGATTTCCTCAAGAGTTGCTTCTTTTGTATGCATTATTTCAATATTTCCTGCTGTAATAATATCATTTAATCGTGCTTTATCTTTAGGTTCAATTAAAGATAAACTTTCTTTTTTCAATATATCATTTTCAAAATGTTCAACTTCAACAAGTTTTTTACCGTACTTTAATTTTAAATTTCTTGGTGAATCAATTAATTTTATTTCGCCATCTATAATAAAAGCGATTCTATCGCATAATTCATCAGCAACATACATATTATGAGTAGTTAGAAAAATAGTAACCCCTTTTTCTTTTTCTTTTTTAATAATTTCTTTTATTTCACTAGCTATTGCTGGATCTAATCCTGTTGTTGGTTCATCAAGAAACCAAATTATAGGATTGTTAATCATGCTTCTTATAAATGTCAGTCTATGTTTCATTCCTTTTGAAAATTCTCCAGCTTTTTTATTGGCAACATGATCAAGACCAACAAGTTCTAAAAGCTCTTTAGGTTTTCTAGTTTTAACATCAAAAAGTTTTCTGTAAAAATTTAAATTTTCGTATGCAGTTAGTTTATCGTAGACATTTGATTGTTCGAATGATACACCAATAAGATTAAACATTTCTTTTTTTGGATTTCTTATATCATAACCTGCAATTGTAACTTCGCCTTTCTGAATGGGAAGAAGGCCTGTAAGAACACCCTGTGTAGTAGATTTACCAGCACCTGAAGGACCTAAAAAGCCAAATACTTCACCTTTTTTTATTTCGAAATTTGCATCTTTTACAGCATATTTATCATCGTTTGAATATGAGTGATATAATCCTTTAACTTTTATCATAGGAGCTCCTTTCCGGTAAATATCATTACATTTATATTATACCCTGAATAATTAATGATAATCAAAATCATATAAGTATAAACTTGATATGACCGCCTAGTCACATTGTATCCTTTTATTTTTTATATGTCAATAAAAACGTTTGCACAAAATAAAATCCTGTGATATGATGCACTTAGGTAAACGTTTTCGCAGATGTGGAGGCATATATGAAAATTACAATTAAAGATATTGCAAGAGAAGCAAATGTATCAACTGCAACGGTTTCTAAGATTCTTAATAATAAGGATCAAAGGATTTCAAAAGAAACTCGTGAACGTGTTTTATTAATTGCTAAAGAAAAGAATTATATTCCAAATTTGATGGCTAGAAGTCTTGTTACAAGAAAAACAAATACAATTGGACTTGTTTTACCTGATATTACAAATCCTTTTTTTCCAGAACTTGCCCGTGGGGCAGAAGATAAAGCTAATAAAGAAGGATATATGATAATGTATTGTAATACTGATGACGATTCAGAAAAGGAAAGCAGTTATTTAGAAATGCTTGCGCAAAAAATGGTAGATGGAATAATTTTGACACAATCTGCTAATAAAGAAGGAAATATAGAATCATTAAATAAATTAAAAATACCATTAGTATTAATTGATAGAGATATAAATGTAAAAAATATAAAAGGAAAAGTTCTAGTTGATAATTTTTCAGGTGCATATGAAGCAGTTGATTATTTATTGAAAAAAGGATATAAAAAAATTGCATATATTACAGGTCCTTTATCAACAACAACTGCCATAGAGCGATTAGGTGGATATACAAAAGCATTAGAAGATTCTCATATATTAATTAATTTTGATTTAATATTTGAAGGTGAATATAAAGCGCAATGGGGAATTGATGGAACTAATGAATTATTAAAAAGTAAAGTTGAATTTGATGCAATATTTTGTGGAAATGATTTAATAGCTATAAATGTAATAAGAACATTAAAAGAAAAAAATATTAAAGTGCCTGAAGATATTGCAGTTTTAGGATATGATAATATATTTTTATCAGAAATGATTGAGCCACCACTTACTACTGTTAATCAACCAGCATATCAAATGGGATATGAAGCAGTGAAATTATTAATTGATGTTCTTGATAATAATAAAGATGGAAAAACAATAAAATTAAAGACAAACTTGGTTATAAGAAAATCGGTTTAAAGTTTTACCGTAGGGTAAACGTTTACGCGGAGGTGTGAAGTGATAACAGTTTTAGGAAGTTTAAATATGGATCTTGTAACACAGGTTAATATAACACCTGTTGTTGGAGAAACGGTACTTGGAGATGGTCTTAATAATATTCCGGGAGGAAAAGGTGGAAATCAAGCAGCAGCAATTGGAAAACTTGGTGGAAATGTAAGAATGCTTGGAAAAGTTGGAAATGATGCATATGGAGTTAAGCTGATTGAGAGTTTAAATGAATCTGGTGTAAATATTGAAAATATACAAAAGAGTGATAAATCTACTGGTTTAGCATTTATTATGGTAAATAATAATGGTGACAATTCAATTGTTGTAATTCCGGGTGCAAATTTTGATATTAATGAAGAAGATGTATTAAATTATAAGGGATTAATTGAAACAAGCGACATTTTAGTTTCACAATTAGAAACGCCTTTAGATGTAGTTGAAAAATCATTTGAAATTGCAAAAAAATCAAATACGTTTACTATTTTAAATCCTGCTCCAGCTAAAAAACTTAATAAATCAATTATTTCATTAACTGATTTATTAACTCCTAATGAGTCTGAATTGGAATTATTGTCTGGGATAAAGATAAATACTGAAAATGATTTATTAGATGCATGTGAGGCGATGTTAAATAGTGGTGTGAAGAATTTAATTGTTACTTTGGGAGAAAAAGGAAGTTTATTTTATAACAGCGAAGGTTATGAAAAATTTGAAGCTTTAAAAGTTAAAGCAATTGATACAACTGCAGCTGGAGATAGTTTCACAGGTGCAATTGCATTTTGTGTGGATAATGGTGAAAGTATAAAAGATGCAATTAAAACAGCAACAAACGTAGCAGCATTCTCAGTAACTAAAAAAGGAGCACAGAGTTCATTACCAACATTAGAAGAATTAAAGGAATTTATGGGTGAATAAAATGAAAAAAGGAAAATTATTAAATTCAAATATTTCAAGTGTTATTTCAAAATTAGGTCACACTGATATGATTACGGTATGTGATTCTGGATTACCAATTCCGAATGAAGTAGAGAGAATTGATTTAGCACTTACTATGGGTGTTCCTTCGTTTATTGAAACCTTAGAAATAATTCTAACAGAACAATTTGTAGAGGTTATTACAGTAGCTAAGGAATTTAAAGAAAATAATTTAAAAGTATATAATGAAACGATTGAAATTATAAAAAAAGTTGAAAAAGAACAAGGAAATAATATTAAAATTGTAGAAATAAGTCATGAGGATTTTAAGATTTTAACGAGTGATTCAAAAGCTATTGTGAGAACGGGTGAAATTACACCATATAGCAATATTATTTTACACTCAGGAGTTGTTTTTTAAGGAGGACATATGGAAAACATTATTTTAAGAATGGAAAATGTTAGAAAAGAATTTCCTGGTGTTGTAGCTATCAATAATGTGCATTTAAATGTATATGATGGAAAAATAATGGCTCTTCTTGGCGAAAATGGCGCAGGGAAATCAACTTTAGTAAAAGTAATGACAGGTGTTTATAAGAGAACTTCTGGTGATATTTATTATAAAGGTGAACCTGTTGAATTTAAAGGTCCTAAAGAATCTCAAGAAGCAGGTATTGCTATTATTCATCAGGAATTAAATTTGATAAACGAATTAAGTATTGCTGAAAATATTTTTATTGGACGTGAATTTAAAAATAAGTTTGGAAGAATTGATTGGAAGAAAACTTATATTGAAGCTGAAAAACTTTTAAATGAAGTTGGACTTAATGAAAATCCAAAAGAAATTGTAGGTGCTTTATCTATTGGTAAGCAACAACTTGTAGAAATTGCGAAAGCTCTTTCATTAAACGCTAAATTAATTGTACTAGATGAACCAACAGATGCTTTAACAGATAAAGAAACAGAAAGTCTTTTTAAAGTTATGAGAAAGCTTAGAGAAGATGGTAAAAGCATGGTATATATATCACATAGACTTGAAGAGATATTTGAAATTTGCGACGATGTTACAATTTTGCGAGACGGTGAATTTATAAAGGAAGAAAAAATAGAAAATTTAACAAAAGATAAAATGATTGAATTAATGGTAGGAAGAAAACTAGAGGAACAATTTCCTAAAATTAATCATAAATTTGGCAAAACTATATTTCAAGCAGTTAATTTAGAAAACAAGTATTTAAAAGATGTTTCTTTTGGTATAAAAGAAGGTGAAATTTTAGGAATTGCAGGTTTAATGGGAGCTGGAAGAACTGAACTTGCTAAAACAATATATGGTGTATATAAATTGAAATACGGTAAATTAATTTTAGATGATAAGGAGATTTCAATAAATAATCCAAAGGATGCTATTAACAAAAAAATAGCGTATGTATCAGAAGACAGAAAAAAAGATGGTTTAATTTTGAGTCTTTCTGTTAAAGAAAATATTCATATTTCTGCTCTTAAAAATATTGAAGGAAAATTAGGATATTTGGATAGAAAGAAAGAAAAAGAAGATGCTCAGGAATATATTGATTCAATGAGTATTAAAACACCTAGTATGAATCAAAAAGTTAAAAATTTAAGTGGTGGTAATCAACAAAAAGTTGCAATTGCTAAAAGTTTAATAACAAATCCTAAATTGTTAATATTGGATGAACCGACAAGAGGTGTTGATGTTGGAGCTAAAAAAGAAATTTATGATTTAATTAATGAGTATAAAAAACAAGGAATGTCAATATTAATGATATCTTCTGAAATACCTGAAATACTTGGCATGAGTGATAGGATTATTGTTATGCATGAAGGTAGAATTGCTGGAGAATTATCAATTAAAGAGGCTACTCAAGAGAAAATCATGAGTTTAGCAGTAGGGGAACAGGTGATATAAATGAATAAAAAAAATAAAGAATTATTAATGAAATATAAATCAGTTATTGGATTAATTGTTTTTTCACTAATTATAGCTGTACTAAACGATAGATTTTTAACTGTTTCAAATATATTGAATGTTTTTAAACAGACTTCAATAAATTCTGTTATTGCTGCTGGTATGACTTTCATAATATTAACTGGTGGTATTGATTTATCTGTTGGATCAACTTTAGCACTTAGTGGTGCAATCGCAGCAAGTTTACTTGCTTCAGGAACTCCAATGATAGTTGCAGTAATATCTGCAATTTTATTAGGAGCTTTTATTGGTTTCCTTAATGGTATTATTATTGCAAAAGGAAAAGTGCAACCATTTATTGCAACTTTAGCAATGATGACAATTATTAGAGGTGTAACTCTAATATTTACAAATGGTAGACCTATAAGCACAGGTGATTTTAGTGGAGCTGAGATTTTTTCATTTATTGGAAGTGGAAAAGTATTTGGAATACCATTTCCAATAATAATTACTATAGTTGTATTTGCAATTGCATATTATATTCTTAAAAACACATCATTGGGAAGATATGTATATGCACTTGGTGGAAATGAAGAAGCAACAAAATTATCTGGAATTAATGTAATGCAAGTTAAATATAAAGCGTATGCTATATCAGGAGCTTTAGCAGCTGTTGCTGGATTAATAGTAACTGCTAGATTATCATCTGCTCAACCACAGGCAGGTTCAGGATATGAACTTGATGCTATTGCTGCAGTTGTTCTTGGAGGAACATCTTTAGCAGGAGGAAAAGGTGGAGTAATTGGAACTATAATTGGTGCATTAATAATTGGAATACTAAATAATGCATTAAATTTAATGGATGTAACATCATATTATCAATTACTTATAAAAGGTATAGTAATACTAGTTGCAGTATTAATAGATAGAGATAGTGAATAATAAAGCGAAAGCTTATTAGATAAATTGAATTTAAAAATGGGAGGAATAAAATGAAAAAAATGTTAGTTATGTTAATGGTATTTGTTATGTTATTTAGTATGGTTGCTTGTTCATCAAGTAATAACGATGCTGAAGAAAAAGGCGGTAAGATTGGATTGGTACTATCTACATTAAATAATCCATTCTTTGTAGATTTAAAAACAGGTGCTGAAGAAAAAGCTAAGGAATTAGGATATGAGTTAGTTGTATTAGATTCAGAAAACGATCCAGCTAAAGAATTAGCAAATATAGAAGATTTAGTTACACAGGGTGTTGATTTAATATTAATTAATCCTGCTGATTCAGATGCTGTAGGAAATGCGGTAAAACAAGCTAATGACGCTAATATCCCTGTTATTACATTAGACAGAGGTGCTAATAAAGGTGAAGTTGTAACTCATATTGCATCAGATAATGTTGCAGGTGGAGTACTTGCAGGAAACTTTATTAACGAAAAATTAGGTTCAAAAGGAAATGTTGTTGAATTAGAAGGTATTGCTGGAACTTCAGCAGCAAGAGATAGAGGACAAGGTTTTAATGATGCAATTGTAGCTACTGAAATTGAAGTGGTTTCAAGACAAACTGCAAATTTTGATAGAACTGAAGGTCTAAATGTAATGGAAAATGTTTTACAGGCTCAAGAAAATATTGATGCAGTATTTGCTCATAATGATGAAATGGCATTAGGAGCTATGGAAGCAATTAAATCATCTGGAAGAGATATTTTAGTAGTTGGTTTTGATGCTACAGGAGATGCTATTAAATCAATAGAAGCAGGAGAAATGGCTGCAACAGTTGCTCAGCAACCAAAATTAATTGGTTCACTTGGTGTTGAAAATGCAGATAAAGTTCTTAATAGTGAAGAAATTGAAGCTTTTGTACCGGTAGCACTTCAATTAATAAGTAGTGATAAAGAAGTTGAAAAAGAAGAGCCAAAGAAAGTTGGATTAGTTCTTTCTACATTAAATAATCCTTTCTTTGTAGATTTAAAAACAGGCGCTGAAGAAAAAGCTAAAGAATTAGGATATGAATTAGTTGTATTAGATTCAGAAAATGATTCAGCTAAAGAATTAGCAAATGTGGAAGATTTAGTTGTTCAAGGTGTTGATTTAATATTAATTAATCCAACAGATTCAGATGCTGTAGGAAATGCAGTAAAAGAAGCAAATGGAAAGAGTATTCCTGTTATTACATTAGACAGAGGTGCTAATAAAGGTGAAGTTGTAACTCATATTGCATCAGATAATGTTGCAGGTGGAGTACTTGCAGGAAACTTTATTAACGAAAAATTAGGTTCAAAAGGAAATGTTGTTGAATTAGAAGGTATTGCTGGAACTTCAGCAGCAAGAGATAGAGGACAAGGTTTTAATGATGCAATTGCAGCTACTGAAATTGAAGTGGTTTCAAGACAAACTGCAAATTTTGATAGAACTGAAGGTCTAAATGTAATGGAAAATGTTTTACAGGCTCAAGAAAATATTGATGCAGTATTTGCTCATAATGATGAAATGGCATTAGGAGCTATGGAAGCAATTAAATCATCTGGAAGAGATATTTTAGTAGTTGGTTTTGATGCTACAGGAGATGCTATTAAATCAATAGAAGCAGGAGAAATGGCTGCAACAGTTGCTCAGCAACCAAAATTAATTGGTTCACTTGGTGTTGAAAATGCTAAAAAAGTTTTAGATGGTGAAACTGTAGAAGCATTTATTCCAGTTGAATTAATGTTAGTTAAATAATAATTGAGAAATAAAAATAGATCCTCCTACTTTATGCTAAATACATAAGTAGGAGGATTTTTTATCTAAAAGGTGATAAAATTTGATTACACATTTGAATTGTAGCAATATAGTTAGTTATGTGTGTTAAAATATCAGACTTGGAAATGTATTTTTTTCGTTTTAAAATAACATTTAATAATATATAATTAATATGATGGGAACGGAGGAAATATGAAAAGAAAAAAAGTAATAATAGATTGTGATCCTGGATATGATGATGCTATTGCATTAATTCTAGCTCTTTTAAATGATGAATTAGATATTAAAGCAATTAATGCTACTGCAGGTAATCAAACTATTGATAAAACCTATAAAAATGTAATTAGAATTTGTAATTATTTAGATGAGAATATGAGAATTGGGAAAGGTGTTGTAAAACCATTATTTAATGAGCTCAGTGATGCAAGTCATGTTCATGGTGAAACTGGACTTGATGGTGTAAATATACCAAATGATATTAAGATGCCTAAATTAGAAACTTCAATTGAGGTTATAAAAGATATAATCAATGAGTCGGATGATAAAATTACACTAATTGCAATAGGACCGCTTACTAATATTGCTCTTTTTATAATAAATTATCCAAATTTATTAGGAAAAATTCAAGAAATAATAATTATGGGTGGAGCAAGTTTTATTGGAAATAGAACTCCTTCAGCTGAATTTAATATTTTTGCAGATGCAGAAGCCGCTAGGATTGTTTTTGAATCGAAAATTCCAATTGTAATGGCTGGGTTAGATGTAACAGAAAAATCATTAATTTATGAAAGTGAATTTGATGAAATCGCTGAGCTTGGGAAAGTTGGTAAATTTGCTGCTGAAATACTAAGAAATTATAATAAGTTTTATTTAACTTTAGAAGAGAAATTTAATGGAGTTCCAGTACATGATATATGTGCTGTAGCATATGCAATTGATTCAAGTATTTTTGAAGGAAAAGAGTACCATGTTGATGTTGAATGCGAAGGTAAATATACATATGGCAGAACAGTAGTTGATTTTAAAAATCGATTAAAAAAAGAAAAAAATGTTAAAGTTCTATTTGGTGTAGATCGGGATAAACTTGTAAAAATACTATTTGATGTGATAAAAAACAGAGATAAGGAGTAGGAAATGATTGATAAAAACGATTTTGTAAAATCGGAGAAATTAAAAGGAGTTTTATTTGTTCTTTTAACATATCTTTTTTGGGGTGTACAACCGATCTTTTGGAAGCAATTGAAACATATTGATTCGATTCAATTAATTGCTCATAGAATATTTTGGTCATTTTTATTTTTTTTAGTTATTTTAAAATATCAAAATAAGATTTCTGAAATAAAAGAAGTTATGAAAGATAAGAAAAAATTTGGGCTAACAGTTTTTGCTGGATATCTTATTAGTGCAAATTGGTTTATATATATATATGCAATTAATACAAATAGAATACTTGAAACTAGTTTAGGTTATTATATTAACCCTATAATAAGTGTAATTTTAGGAATGATTTTTTTAAAAGAAAAATTTAATAAAAATCAAATTTTATCATTTATATTTGCTTGTTTAGGAGTATTAGTAATTATTGTAAAATTTAAAGCTTTGCCGTGGATTGCAATGGTTTTACCTGTTATGTTTGGAGCATATGGGTTAATAAAGAAATTAACTAATTTAGACCCAGTAGTAAGTATGGCAATTGAAACAATGGCTATAATGCCAATTGGACTTGGATATTTACTGTTTACTGAAATAACTAATGTAGGTCATCTTTTTTCAGATGGACCGTTAATAACTTTTTATTTAATTATGACTGGAGTTGTTACATCACTTCCGTTATGGTGGTTTGCAATAGGTGCAAGAAAAATAAAACTTTCATCAATAGGATTTATTCAGTTTATTTCACCAACTATTTCTCTAATCATTGGAGTTTTAATATATAATGAAACATTTGAAATAACGCAGATGATTAGTTTTGGATTAATAGGTATTGGAATAATCATTTACATTAATGCAATGTATAAAGAGAACAGAAGCTTATAAGTAAAGGGAGGATTATGAAATTTATTAAAAGATTGATTGAATTTATTTTAGTATTAATTTTGTTAGTTGTATTATTATTTGGAGTATTTATTTTTTTAATCCACACATCAAATACAGAACTTCCAAATGAGATATCTGAAACACTTACAAACTCACTTTCGTATTCTGATTATATGAATGAAATGAACTTTGCGAATTTTAATGAAATATCTGAAACTGATTTGAATATGGTTATTGATGGCACTTTAAAACAATTTGAAAATAGTTTAGTGAAATTTAATTATGGATATGTAGATATTAGTAAAGGCAGTGCTGAAGTATATTTGAATGTTACTCCTAAAATTGAGAAGTACAAGCTAAATAAGTTAAATATGGAACTTATTGGTAAAATTTCCTTAATTTATAATAATAAAATTGCTGAGATTAAAATTGAAAATACTAAAGTAAGTAAATTAAAATTGCCTGATTTCATTGTAAAAGAAATAATTACAACTGCAATTAATGAGTTGGATATTGAAAAGGTTAAATATTTTGATTCAGATAATATGGTGCTTTTATTAGATTTTTCAAACTTATTTTTTCAAACTATAAATTTTGAAGAAGATAAAGTAACCTATGAATTAATTTTTACTAAAAATGATGCCGAAAGAATAGTGCGAGAAAAATTTAACAAGTTTGATTTTAAGGACCTTGAAATGGGAGAAGTTGATGATTTAATAATAATAATTGAAACGTTACCTGAGACTGAACAAAGTAAGATATTGCAATACTTAAAAGAAAATGTTGATGATGAAATTTTTACTTTAGTTAAGCAGAAATTAGAGTGACAAAGCATTGACACTTTGTATATTGTATACTATAATGGAATATGTAGAGTTTAGTATGTATAGTAATAAATAAGGAGGATACAAATGGGTAAAAAAGTAATGAAAACAATGGATGGTAATACTGCTGCTGCACACGTATCATATGCGTTTACAGATGTTGCTGCAATATTCCCGATTACTCCATCTTCTCCAATGGCTGAGCATGTTGATGAATGGGCAGCTTATGGTAGAAAAAATATTTTTGGAAACACAGTAAAAGTTAGCGAATTACAATCAGAGGGTGGAGCATCTGGATCATTCCATGGCGCTTTACAAGGTGGAGCTTTAACTAGTACTTATACTGCTTCACAAGGTTTATTATTAATGATTCCTAACATGTACAAAGTTGCTGGAGAGTTATTACCAGGAGTTATGCATGTTAGTGCACGTTCTATAGCAACTCAAGCATTATCAATATTTGGAGATCATTCAGATGTTATGGCAGTAAGACAAACAGGATTTGGATTATTATCTTCTGCTTCTATTCAAGAAGTTATGGATTTAGGTGCGGTTGCACATTTAACTGCTATTGACACTAGAGTTCCATTTGTACATTTCTTTGATGGATTTAGAACTTCTCATGCTATTCAAAAAATTGAATTATTAGATTATGATGATTTAGCTGAATTAGTTGATTTTGATAAAGTTAATGAATTTAGAAGAAGAGCATTAAATCCTGAGCATCCTGTAACTAGAGGTACTGCTCAAAACCCAGATATATTCTTCCAAGCAAGAGAAGCTTGCAACCCATTTTATGATGCTGTTCCTGAAGCAGTTGTAAAAAATATGAAAAAAATTAGTGAGCTTACTGGTAGAGATTATAAGCCGTTTAACTATTATGGAGCAGCAGATGCTGATAAAGTAATAATTGCAATGGGTTCTGCATTAGAAGCTGCTGAAGAAGCTGTAGATTATATGATGGCAAGAGGCGAAAAAGTTGGTATATTAAAAGTTAGATTATACAGACCATTTGTTAAAGAGTATATGTTTGATGTTATGCCTTCTACAGTTAAGAAAATTGCTGTATTAGACAGAACTAAAGAGCCGGGTTCTGCTGGAGAACCATTATTTAAAGATATTCAATCAGCATATTATGATGTTGAAGATAGACCTTTAATTGTAGCTGGTCGTTATGGATTAAGCTCAAAAGAAACTAATCCTTCTCACATTAAAGCTGTATTTGATAATTTAGATGCTGAAGATATGAAAAAAGAATTTACTGTTGGAATTAATGACGACGTTACTTTCTTATCATTAGATGTAAAAGAAACTATTATGGCTGAGCCAGTTGACAGAACAAGATGTAAATTCTGGGGATTAGGTGCAGATGGTACAGTTGGAGCTAATAAAAATGCAATTAAAATTATCGGTGATAATACTGATTTATATGCTCAAGCTTATTTCTCATATGACTCTAAAAAATCTGGTGGAGTAACAGTATCTCACTTAAGATTTGGAAAAGATAGAATTAGATCTACTTATTTAGTAGATAATGCAAATTATGTTGCATGTCATAACCAATCATATGTTGGAAATTATGATGTATTAGATGGTTTAGATGAAAACGGAACATTCTTACTTAACTGTAAATGGGATGCATCTGAATTAGAAGAAAAATTACCAGCAGATATGAAAAAATATCTTGCTGAAAAAAATATTAAGTTCTTTATTATTAACGGAACTAAAATTGCTGAAGAAGTTGGTTTAGGTGGAAGAATTAACATGGTAATGCAAGCTGCTTTCTTTAAATTAGCTGAAATTATTGATGTTGATGAATCTCTTAGATTATTAAAAGAAGCAATTGAAAAAACTTACGGTAAAAAAGGTATGAACATTGTTGAAATGAACTGGAAAGCTGTAGATGCTGCTGTTGATTCAATTGTTGCTATTGACGTTCCAAACGAATGGGCAAATGTAACTGTTGAAGCTAAAGAAGAAGTTGAATCAGACTTACCAGATTACGTTAAAAACATTGTTGTTCCAATTGGTAGATTAAAAGGTGACGATCTTCCAGTTTCAACATTTGTTGGACAAGAAGATGGTACATTTGAGCAAGGCGCATCAGCATTTGAAAAACGTGGTGTAGCAGTAAATGTTCCTAGTTGGGATGTTGAAACTTGTATTCAATGTAATAAATGTTCAATGGTTTGTCCTCATGCAGCAATAAGACCATATTTATATACTGATGAAGAAGTTGCAAATGCTCCTGAAGGAATGATTGTTAAAAAAGCAAATGGTAAAGCATTAGAAGGATTACAATATAGAATTTCAGTTTCAATTGATGACTGTACTGGTTGTGGAGTTTGTGTTACTGAATGTCCAGTTAATTCTTTAGAAATGAAAGAATTTGCTACTCAATTAGATGAGCAAGCAAACTTCAATTATTCTGTTAACTTACCTGAGAAGAAAAATGCAATGGGTAATAAATATAGTGTTAAAGGTTCTCAATTTGAAAAACCATTATTTGAGTTCTCTGGAGCATGTGCTGGTTGTGGTGAGACTCCATACTTAAAAGCTGTTACTCAATTATTTGGTGATAGAATGGTTATAGCTAATGCTACAGGTTGTTCATCAATTTGGGGTGGAACTGCTCCTAATACAGTATTTACTAAGAATGATAAAGGACATGGTCCAGCATGGGCTAACTCTTTATTTGAAGATAATGCTGAATATGGTTTTGGTATGAAAGTTGGAATGACTGTTGTTAGAGATACATTAAAAGCTAAAGTTGAAGAATTAGTTAATTTAGATATTGCTGCTGATTTAAAAGCTGCATTAAATAACTGGTTAGAAAACTATGAAAATGGCGAAGGTTCTCAAGCTGCTGGCGAAGCTGTTAAAGCATTATTTAATACTGAAGTTCCAGCTGAAGCAAAAGAATTATTTGATTATGTTGTGAAAAATGAAGATGTATTTACTAAGAAATCATTATGGATTCTTGGTGGAGACGGATGGTCATATGATATCGGATACGGTGGACTTGATCACGTATTAGCTGCAAATGAAGATGTTAATGTATTAGTATTTGATACAGAAGTATATTCTAATACTGGTGGACAAGCTTCTAAATCAACTCCAACTGCTGCAGTTGCTAAATTTGCTGCTGCTGGTATGAGAACTAAGAAAAAAGACCTTGGTTTAATTTCTTCTTCATATGGTTATGTATATGTTGCACAAGTAGCACTTGGCGCAAGTGATGCACACTTTATGAAAGTAATAAAAGAAGCTGAAGCATATGATGGACCATCATTAATCATTGCTTATGCTCCATGTATTGCTCACGGATTAAAATCAGGAATGGGACATAGTGTTTCTAGAGAGAAAGAAGCTGTTGAAGCTGGATACTGGCACTTATGGAGATTTATTCCTGAATTAAAAGAAGCAGGAAAGAATCCATTTGTACTTGATTCTAAGCCACCAAAAGCAGATTTCCAAGAATTCTTACAAGGCGAAATCAGATATACTACTTTACAAAATCAGTTCCCTGAAATTGCTAAAGAGTTATTTGTTAAAGCTGAAAAAGAAGCAAAAGAAAGATATGACGGATACAGAAGATTGGCAGAAATGGAATACTAATAATATAAAGGGCAGGCTATTAGCCTGCCCTTATTTTATAAGAGGTGAAATATGGAAAAGTTTGTTCATAGATCAATTAGATTATACTGCAATTTACTTGAAGCATATAGAATGTTCACAATTGAAGAGAAATTAAAGTTATGGTTAAGCGAAAATATTTTAATTGATAAGGAAAATTTTGAAATAGAAATTAATCATAATAGTTTTAAAATAAATACATCTGACAGTATAATTACTAAAAAAGAATATGAAAGAAAAATTATTATTAACTGGATTGAAAAAGAAAAAAATATTAATTCTGAAGTTGAAATTAATTTTATGACTTGTTCTGCGAGAGCTGTAAATTGTGTGGAAATACATTTAATACATAGAAATTTAGATAAAAAATATATGAACTTTTATAATGTATTTTGGAAAGAATCGTTAGAATCATTAAGATATTATTTTAATAAAGATTGGGTAATTCAAGATGGAGATTTAACTCTTACAAAATTAACTGGAAGGAGCCTGTAGAAAATGGTAATTAATGTACCGGAGACAGGGAAATATGAAATAGAAAATATTGTATTCGATTATAACGGAACAATTGCAATAAATGGCGAAATAATTAATGGTATTCTTGAAAAAATAGTAAAATTAGCCGAATCATTTAACGTTACTATTATTACTGCAGATACTTTTAATACAGTGAAAAGAGCTTTTAAAAATACTGATGTGAATATTCATATTATTGATAGCATAGATGGAACGATTCAGAAAAAAGAATTTGTAGAAGAAGTTGGATCTAATAAAACAATTGCATTAGGTAATGGTAGAAATGATGAATTGATGCTAAAAGAAGCAATTATTTCAGTGGCTATTTTAAATGACGAAGGTGTTTCCTTAAAAGCATTAAATAATGCAGATTTTTTATTAAAAGATATTAACCATTTTTTCGAAATGATTGAAGAACCTAAAAAATTAGTTGCAATACTTAGAAAATAATAAAAATATTAAAAAAACGAGTTATCATATAAAAATGATATCTCGTTTTTTAATTTATTTTCCAATTAAATGTGCAGCATATAAAAGAATCGATTTTATTTTACCGCTATCTCAAAAGTTTTTTAAAAGCGTTATTTTTCTTTTCATATATAATAACTTACTTATTAATTACATCTTAGCAAACAATCACAACTTTTTCCTAGGAATAAAGTAAATATAGAAATTTTAGAATATAAAATAGGCTATTAAGGAAAACCTAATAACCTATTATTATGGTAAATTAAAAGTAGAAAGTAATGAGATTTACATTTGGATTTGCTTGTTTTTTTCAGGTAAAATGATATTTCTATAACCTTTTTCAGCTAATTTTTCTTTTAATATTTCTCTAGAATCATTTTCACCATGAGTAATAAAAATAATATCAGGAGATTTTTTTAAATTCGTTACGAAATTAATTAAATCAGTTTGATCAGCGTGTGCAGAATAACCATTTATTTTATGAATTTTTGCATTTACCTTATACTCTTTTTTATTAATAAAAACTGAAGTGTTTTTTTCAAGAATTTTCCTTCCAAGTGTGTTTTCTGCTTGATATCCAATAAAAATTATATTAGTTAAGTTACTTTTTAAAAATTCTTTTAAATAAAACATTATTTTTCCGCCATTACACATTCCACTTGATGATATTATTAATTTTGGATTATCAGATCTAATAACGGTAAAAGTTTCTTTTAATTCTTCTAAGAAATGTGCGTTATCAAGATGAAATAAATTTGAATCGTTTACTAAATTATTTTTTAATGCTTCCTTGTTATTTTCATAAATTGTTGTGGCTTTCATTCCAAGTGGACTATCAATGTAAATAGGAAGACTATTTAATGCTCTATATTTATCTGTTTTTAATAATTTTTTTAATTCTAGAATTATATTTTGTGTTCTTCCTAATGAGAAAGTAGGTATAATTCCTATTTCCTTATTGTTGTAAATATCTAATAAAATATCACCTAGTTTTTCGCTTCTTAATTTTACATCTTCATGAACTCTATTTCCATATGTTGATTCCATAACAAGATAATCACATTCTCCATTGAATTTTGGTGGATCAAGAAGAAGATTACCACTATTTCCTAAATCGCCTGAAAAACAAATCGTTTCATGATATGTGTTTTCTTTTACATCAACTAGAATTGATGCTGCTCCAAGAATATGACCTGCTTCAATAAACTCAAATATGATATTTTTAAATGATTCTTTTTTATTAAACGGAATTGGATAGAAATAGGATAAACTAATTTCTACATCTTCGGTATTGTAAAGTGGTTCCTTTTTATCAAGTCCTGCTTTAATTCTACTTTCATTTTCGAGTTCCGTAGCTCTTTCCTGAATATTAGCACTATCTTTTAACATAATTACAGCTAATTCTTTTGTTTGATTTGTGCAATATACTTTACCTTTAAAACCTTTTTTAAACAGTAGTGGAATTCTTCCAACGTGATCAATATGCGAATGTGTTAAAAGAACTGCATCGATTTCCTTTGGATTAAAACTTATTTCACTATTATCCTCATTCTCTTCTTGGTATAGTCCGAAATCTATAAGGATTTTAAGGCCGGATGTTTCAAGTAAATAGCATGAACCTGTGACTGTGCCTGTTGCTCCTAAAAATGTTATTTTCATATAATCACCTCTAGGCTTTATATACCCAAAAAAAATATTTATAATAAAATAAATTAATTCTTATTTAAGTAAGTAAAAAAATAAAAATAATAGTTTAAATTATGTTTCATTTGGTATGAATTTAAAGATGGAATTAATTGGAGGTAAAAAATGAAAATTATTAAATTTATTGAAAATGGTATTAAATATTTTGGAGTGGTGAATAATAAGAATGAGGTTGTCAAAATTGATTATGATAATATTTTTGATATTATAGATGATATTGAAAACTTAAAAACTCAGGATTTATTTATTAATAAAAAACTATATAAAATGGATTCCCTTTCAATTCTTGCTCCAATTGAATATCCAAGAAGAAATTTGTTTTGTATAGGAAAAAATTATGTTGAACATGCGAAGGAATTAGAAGGTAAAACTACTAAAGAAATTGAAGGTATACCTGAAAATCCAATATATTTTTCGAAAATGGCATATCCTGCAATTGGTCATAATAAAGAAATTAAATTACATTTAGATGTAACAAATGAAGTGGATTATGAAGTAGAATTAGGAGTAATTATAGGAAAGAAATGTAGTAATGTTGATGAAGAAAATGTGAATAAATATATTTTTGGCTATACAATTATTAATGATGTAACAGCTAGAGATTTACAAAGAACGCATTTTCAATGGTTAAGAGGGAAGTCATTGGATACATTTTGCCCAATGGGGCCAATAATTGTTACTGCGGATGAAATTGAAAATCATGGCAGTTTAAATTTATTATTGAGTGTAAATGGGGAAATAAGACAAAATTCAAATACTTCAAAAATGATTTTTAGAATTGAGCATATTATTTCAGAGTTATCAAAAGGAATTACATTAATGCCAGGTGATATTATTGCGTCTGGAACACCAGAAGGAGTAGGAATGGGATTCGTTCCTCCGAAATTTTTAAAGGAAGGCGATGAAGTAGTATGTAAAATTGAACATATTGGTGAATTAAGAAATATTTTGGTGAAATGATGAATAATGTTATAAATTTTATTTTTATTTTCATTATAATAATATACTTGTTTTTAAAAGCAATTAACAAATCACGGATTAATAGAATGTTTAATATTGAAATATTTAATAATACTTTAGATGAAACAATTTTTATAAATGATGATGAAGTAATAATTCATAAGGATTCTAAAAAAAAATTAGTCAATGGATATATTCTTTTTGATAAATATGAAGTGAAAAAGAATATTAGCTATGGAAATATGAGTGAAGTATATCTTGTTAGGAATATAAAGTTAGGCAATTTTTGGGTGTTAAAAGTTATAAATTATTATGATAATGCGGGATTATTTAGGGAAGAAGGAATACTTAGAAATATTAATCATATTTCAATTCCTAATATTGTTGATGTATATTATAAAGGAAATACAGTATATATTATTGAAGATTATATTGAAGGAGTTTCTTTAGATAAATTAATTAAGGAAAATGGTAATTTTTCGCAGAAACAAATAATTAAATGGGGAATTGAATTGTGCGATATATTAAGCTATTTACATAATAGGAAACCATATCCAATTATTTTTAGAGATTTAAAGCCAAGCAATATTATTATTACGAATAATAATAAAATAGTATTGATTGATTTTGGTATTTCGAAATATAAAGGTTCACTTGAATCAGATTATATCTCATCAGGTACTAGAAAATATGCGCCTTATGAACAGTTTTCAAATGAAAAAATTACTGATGAAAAAACAGATATTTTTTCATTGGGTATGATGTTAAGTGAATGCATTTTAGGATATGTACCAGTTAATAAAAATGATTTAAAAAAAATGTTGAATTTTGTAGATATTGAAATTGTTTTGATATTGATTAAAGCAATTGCTGATAATAGAGAAAAAAGATATGATTATTTAATGTAGATAGTACCAATCCAATCTTACCGCCTTTTTCTTCAGCATCGTTATTACTTGATGAACAAGCAACCA
>JAUCFZ010000122.1 GCA_030377915.1 Clostridiaceae bacterium HSG29 | reverse complement strand
TTTATCTACTATTTTTCAATAATTTGCACTTTAATATAGTATATCAAAAAAACAAAAAAAAGTCCTATGGACTTTAAAATAATTTCATTAAAAAAAATTCCTGCGGAATGTTTTAGATAGGCCATTACACTTCCACAAATATTTATATGTATTTGTCACCCGATATAATATCCAATGCACTTTCCTAGACAATAAAAAAAGAAGTAGAGATTGAATCTCCACTTCTTCTGTTATTATTAAAATATTATTCTACTAATTCAGTTCTTCCGAAGTAGTAAGTACTTAATCCTGTTAATTCCCAACCTTGTACTTTTTCAGCAACCATCATTATATCTGTGTAATAGTAAACTGGCATTACAGCAGCAGCGTCCATTAAGATTTTGTCTGCTTCAAATAACATTTCATATCTTTCCTGACCTGCAACCATCATAGAATCGTCTAATAACTGATCGTATTCATCGCTACCCCATTGAGTATGATTCATTGTTCCACCAGTTCTAAACATATCTAAGAAAGTTAATGGATCTGTATAATCGCCAATCCAACCTTCTCTAGCAATTTGGAAATTACCTTGAGTTCTAGTATCTTGGAATACAGCCCATTCTTGGTTAGCTAATGTAACATCGATATTTAAGTTTGTTTTCCACATTTCTTGAACTGCTTCAGCAATTTTTTGGTGTCCTTCAGAAGTGTTATATAACAATTCGAAGTTAGGGAAACCTTCACCATTTGGATATCCAGCTTTTGCTAATAACGCTTGTGCTTCTTCAACGTCAGCAGTTGCAGAAATTCCGTAGTTTCCAGTCATTTCATTAAATACATTACCTTCAGCATCTAAAATTGCTCCTGGAATCATAGTTGCTGCAGGCATTTGTCCACCTTTAGTTACAGTTTCAACAATTGCTTTTCTATCAATAGCTAATGTTAATGCTCTTCTTACATCTACATCATCTAAAGGAGCAACTGTAGTATTGAAACTATAGTAATAAGTTCCTAACATTGGGAAAATCATAAATGTTGGATCTTCAGCAATTAATCCTGGTATTTCAGCACTAGGAATATTACCATTAACATCTAATTCTCCAGCTTGGTAAGCAGTTAATGCAGTAGAAGCTTCAACAATCATTCTTCCAACGATTTTGTCTAACTTAACTTCATCAGCTCTCCAGTAATTTTCATTTTTAACTAATACTAATTTGTCGCCTGTTTCATATTCTGTTAATTTAAAAGGTCCGTTACCTACAGCTAAAGAACCATCTTTTGCCCATAATCCATCAGCTTTTGCATTTACCATATCTTCTCTTACAGGGAAGAATGAGTAGAAAGTAGTTAATCCTAAGAACCAAGGTGTTGGTGCTTTTAAATTAACAACGAATGTTAATTCATCAGTAGCTTCAAAAGAATCTACGTTAGCAGCATCAAAAATCCATGCATATTCTGAAGCAGTAGCAGGATCTATTACTCTTGCCCAAGCATATTCAAAATCATTTGCAGTTAAAGCTTGTCCATCAGACCATTTCATACCTTCTCTAATATGGAAAGTATAAGTAACTCGATCTTCAGATAAGTCCCAGCTTTCTGCCATTGCTGGTGTTAATGCACCATCAATTTCTCTTGTTAAACCTTCAAATGTGTTATTAATAACGTGTCCACCATCACTAGCAGAGTTTAAACCTGGGTCCAAAGTCTTTGGATCAGCTCCAACGTTCCAATTTAAAACACTTTCTTCAGCAGGCTCTACAGTAGGTTCTACTGGTGCAGGCTCAGTTGCAGTTGGTTCCTCAACTGGTGCTGGCTCTTCAGCTGGCTTAGAACAACCTGCGAATGAAGCCACTACCAACATTAATACTAACATTAACGAAATACTTCTTTTAAACAATAAAATCCCCTCCATTTTTCTCTTTAATATAATAATTAAGAAATTAATTTTTCTTAATATCTACGAGTTAATTATAATATATTTTCAATTCTTTTACAAATTTTAAATGTTACGTTTATTTAATAAGTTTTCCAGTAAAATGACATGCAACTTGATGTCCATCTCCAATATCTTGTAATTCTGGTGTTTCTTCAGAACAAATTGGTTTTGCATATTGACATCTAGTTCTAAATCTACATCCAGAAGGTGGATTTAACGGACTTGGAACATCGCCTTCTAATATTACTCTATCCTTTGCAAGTTCACGAGTTAAATCAGGATCCGGAATTGGAACAGCCGATAATAAAGCTTGAGTATAAGGATGTTCAGGATTATTATATAATCTATCTGCTTCACCAATTTCAACAACTTTACCCAAATACATTACAGCAATTCTATCAGAGATATATTTAACCATTGATAAATCATGCGCAATAAATAAATATGTTAATCCCATATCTTTTTGTAAGTCATCAAGCATATTTACTACTTGAGCTTGGATTGATACATCAAGTGCTGAAATAGGCTCATCACAAATTATAAATTCAGGATCTACAGCTAATGCTCTTGCAATACCAATTCTTTGTCTTTGTCCGCCACTAAATTCATGCGGATATCTACTTGCGTGATCAGTAGTTAAACCAACAGTTTTTAAAAGTTCATTAATTCTATTTTTTCTTGCTTCACCACTAGCAATTCCATGAATATCTAAAGGCTCACCAATAATATCAGCAACTGTCATTCTAGTATTTAATGATGCATATGGATCTTGAAAAATCATTTGAATTTTTTTTCTGAAAGGCAAAAGTTCTCTTTGAGAAAGATCACTAATATCTGTTCCATCAAATATAACTTCTCCATCAGTAACATCATACAATCTAATTATTGTTCTTCCAGTAGTAGATTTACCACAACCAGATTCTCCAACAAGACCTAGCGTTTCACCTTTATATACTTTAAAATCAATTCCATCTACAGCTTTAACATACTTAGTTTTTTTACCTAAGAAACCATGTTTAATAGGAAAATGTTTTTTCAAACCTTTTACTTCTAATAAAACTTCTTTATTTTGCATTCGAATCACCTCTTACAACACCAGTATCAACTTCTACTTCAGGAGCATCTTTATGCAACAACCAACATGCAGCTTCATTGCCTTCTCCAAATTTTGTATATTCAGGCATTTCCTGAGTACAAATTTTCATTGCATAAGGGCATCTTGCTGAAAAAGGACATCCTGTTGGTGGTTTAATTAAATCCGGTGGCGTTCCAGGAATTGGAATTAATCTTCCATCATCTCCAGCATCCATTCTAGGAATAGATTTCATAAGACCCATTGTATATGGATGTTTAGGAGTATAAAATATTTCTTGAGCAGTTCCTCTTTCCATTACTAGTCCACCATACATTACAATTATTTTATCGCAAGTATCTGCAACAACACCTAAATCATGCGTAATTAATATAATTGATGTATCAACTTTATTTTTTAATTCTTTTAATAACTCCATAATCTGTGCTTGAATAGTTACATCAAGTGCAGTTGTTGGCTCATCAGCAATTAACAAATCAGGTTCACACGAAAGTGCAATCGCAATCATAGCTCTTTGTCTCATACCACCACTAAATTCATGAGGATAATTGTCAATTCTTTCTTCAGGTGATGGAATACCTACAAGTTTTAGCATTTCTATTGCTTTTTCTCTAGCTTCATTTTTATCAACATTTTGATGTCTTGTAATAGCTTCAATAATCTGATTTCCTATTGTATAAACAGGATTTAAAGATGTCATCGGATCTTGAAAAATCATTGAAATTTTATCTCCACGAACGCTTAACATTTCTTTATCAGTTTTCTTAGCTAAATCTTCACCTTTAAATAATATTTCACCACTTTTAATCTTACCAGGATATGATACAAGCTTCATAACAGACATTGAAGTTACACTTTTACCACTACCCGATTCACCTACTATTCCTAAAACTTCTCCTTTTCCAACGTTGAAGCTAACACCTCTAACAGCTTGTACTTCTCCCAAATGAGTATAGAATGAAGTTTTTAAATTATTTACTTCTATTATTCTTTCTTTCAATTTAGTACTCCTTTCTATCTACGTAATTTTGGATCCAACGCATTTCTTAAACCATCACCGAAAAAGTTAAATGACAATACTGTAACACTAATTGCTAAAGATGGCCATAATAACTGGAACGGATACGATCTTAAGGCCTTAACAGCATCATTCGCTAAAGTTCCCCATGAAGCCATTGGAGCAGGTACTCCTAATCCAATAAAACTTAGAAAAGCTTCTGTAAATATCGCACTTGGAATCATCATAGCTAAAGATACAATAATTGGTCCTAATGCATTTGGTACTAAATGTCTAGCAATAATTCTCCAAGTACTTGCACCTAAAGTCTTAGCAGCCATTACAAATTCCTGTTCTTTTAAACTTAAAACTTCACCTCTTACAATTCTAGCCATTCCAACCCAATAAATGATACCCATGGCAAGAATAATAGTTTTTAATCCCGGTCCAATAACAACCATAAGTAGAATTACATATAATAATAAAGGAACAGTGGCAATAATATCTACTATACGCATCATTATCATATCAGTAGTACCGCCAGCATAACCTGAAATTGCTCCATAAAATACACCAACAAAGAATTGAACTAAAGTTGCTACTAAAGCAATAAGCAATGAAATGGTTGCACCATATCTAAGCTTCATTGTAAAGCCATCATCAGCATTATAAAATTGATCCTTAATACAGCCTTCCCCTTCATCTCTAATCCTAAAAGTAAATACCTCTTTGTCATAGTCTATTTTACAATAAACACTCTT
>JAUCFZ010000121.1 GCA_030377915.1 Clostridiaceae bacterium HSG29 | reverse complement strand
TCCCCATAGACTATGATAGCAATTTGATACAATATGTGAAATTGAAATCGCGGTTATAGAAAGATATTTGGTAACCACAATTTTTTTTAACCTTAATTTCAACTCTCACCTAAAAAATTATACCACATTGAAAACAAAAAAAAAAGAATCAACATATAGTCAATTCAATTTATATTGCATTATCTTTATTTAAAAATCTATATACATCTTTATGAGAAACAGCATCACCTTTTGAATTCTTAATCAAATACTTAACTATTTGCTTAATCTGATTGATATCACTATTTTTATCAAAACATGCTTCAATTTCAACTTCAATTAAATACAATAATGTTTCGGAATTTAATTGAAACACTTCAAATTCCTCCGTTTTACTATAAAACAATTCAATTAACTCACTTATTATATTACTTATTAATTCAAGATTTGAATCATATAAAAAATCTAATCTATCAATATTTAAGAATGCATCACATATTCTCTCTAAAACTTGTTTAGTTAACTCATCTTTATATTTATGACCAAATTTATCTCCAATTAGCATAAGTTCTGGTGTTGCTGAAAATCTATATTTTAAAAATTCTAAATAAGTTTCAAAATCTTCAACATTATTTCCAGGCTCAATTTCAAATAATATTCTGAAAAAAACAACCCAATCAAATTCAGATTCTAATTTTTTAAGTATTCTATTTCCAACACGTTTTGTAAACTCACCTACAAAAATAGGTTTTCTTTCTAAAAATAATTTTTTCTTAAAATCAATATCTATCATTTCCAATTCATTTAATGTAGAAAATGTTTTTGAAAATGTCCTATGATACTTACTTAAATTATTCGCTCCTTGGGATCTGAATAGATATTTAACAATCGAATCACACGATTCATTAAAATTAACAACAAAGCCAATACTCTTTTTCATTTTGCTAGAGAACATTGTATAAACCATCTGAGATAAATTTTTTTCAAGTGCAAGTTGTCTACTTGATAAATCTTCAATTCCTGCCTTATTAAAATGATCATCCAGAATATTAAGTTGTTGATCAATCATAGCTAAATTTTGTTTTATTGAGCCTAGTATTTCCTCAAATAAATTATCCCAAATATTATAATCATTATTCTTATAAATTATTTCATGCTCAATTTCGCTCCAAAATACATTTACCAATGATTTTATTTGCAACTCAAAATTAATTTTTATATCTTCTCTCTTATATTTACCATCAATTTTATATATAAGAAATCCATTATTTTGAACTTGAGGTTGTTTTTCTTGTAAATTTAATGATATGCGTGGTTCTTCTTCAGCAAAATAATAATACTCTTCATCAATCAAATCAAAATGTTCTGTTAAAGTATTATATATAGCTTCTTCATCATTATTAAATCTACATTGAATTCTAACCCCTATTAAATCTGATAAATTATCAATAACATCAATAGGTTTAGTATATTTTTCAAAATATTTATCCCTAAATATTTTTCCTTTCAAACTCTTTTTCGATTTAATTCTAGTAATGATACCAATCTGTGTTTTATTGCTTTCTTTTAATATTCTCTTAAAATATTCTCTAATTTCCAAGGATGCTGATTTCAGGTCATTATCCATATCACCTAAAATATCAATTACTTGGTTACTATATTCAAAAACTCCTAATTCTTTCATATTACCTCCAAGTGATTCTATTAACTACTTTAATTATATCGCTTTATAAATCTTTTTCAAACAAAAAATCACAATTCAATTATAAATCATGATTTTTATATTTTTTTATTCTAAAGCTTTTAAAACTCTTTCAATAGCCTCGTTAGAAGTAATTTCTTCTTTTTCCATATCTTTTCTTGTTGAATACTCAACAATTTTTTCATTTGCTTTTCTTCCAACAACAATTCTCAAAGGTATTCCAATAAGATCCATTTCACTAAATTTTACTCCAGCTCTTTCTTTTCTATCATCAATCAATACTTCAACACCTTTATTCTTAAGTGTTTCATATATTTCATTTCCAAGATCAGTCATTTCCTGATTTTTAGAATTAACAACTGTAACAATAGCTTTATATGGTGCCACACATAATGGCCATATAATTCCTCTATCATCGTGGTTTTGCTCCACTAATGCTGCGATAATTCTTGAAACTCCAATTCCATGAGATCCCATCCAGAAATGCTGTGCTTTTCCATTTTTATCCAAATATGTTGCATCTAATGCCGTTGAGTATTTTGTTCCTAATTGGAAAATATTTCCAACTTCAATTCCTGTATTAATATCAATTTTTTCTCCACATGATGGACAAATATCTCCAACTCTTGCGTTTAATAAATCATTTGCAATTTCACATTCAAAATCATCTGAAATATTTGCATTTTTTAAATGATAATCTATTTCGTTTGCACCAACTATAAAATTGTTCATAGATTTTACTCTTGAATCAGCAATTAATCTAACAGATTCTTTTAATCCAAATGGTCCAACAAAACCTAAGTAACTGCCTGTCAATTTATTTATTTCATGTTCTTCTAGCATTTCTATACTATCAGGATGAACATTAAGAAACTTTGAAAATTTAACCAAATTAAGTTCTCTATCACCAGGAATCATAACAGCTATAACTTCTTCTTCAGTTTTATATAATAATGTCTTAACAAATTTTTTCTTTGGTAAATCAAAATATTCATTTAATTCTTGTATTGTTTTTACATTTGGTGTAGAAACTTTTTCTATTTCAAGTTTATCGCCCGTTTCATTATATTCATCAGTAATACATTCAGCAACTTCATCTGTTGCAGCAAAATCACAATTTTTACAATATGCAATTTGTGCTTCTCCACCTGAAGTAATAGCTATAAATTCATGAGAAACTTTTCCTCCCATATTTCCACTATCACCTTGAACTACTTTATAATCAAATCCAAGTCTATCAAATATCTTAACATATGAATCCCAAACTAATTCGTATGATTTAATCATACCTTCTTCATCAGCATCAAAATTATATGCATCCTTCATAAGAAATTCTCTACCTCTAATAAGACCAGCTCTTGGACGTCTTTCATCTCTATATTTATTTTGAATCTGATAAATAATTAAAGGTAATTGTTTATATGAATTAAGTTCATTTTTTATAAAATTAGTGAAATACTCTTCATGAGTTGGTCCTAAACAAAATTCTCTACCTTTTCTATCTTCAAGTTTAAACATTTCAGGTCCAAAATCTGCCCATCTACCAGATTGCTCCCACAATTCTCTTGGTTGTAATGCAGACATTAAAACTTCCTGGAATCCTGCAGCATCCTGTTCTTCTCTAACTATTCTTTCAACATTTTTAAGCACTCTATTTCCAAGCGGCATATAAGAGTACACTCCGGAAACTAATTGTCTAACCATTCCTGCTCTTACCAATAGCTTATTGGAAATTACATCAGCGTTAGTTGGATCTTCTTTAATTGTTGGCATATATAATTTTGACATTCTCATAATTTATCTCCTTGCTATACTCACACTAACACATATTATACAATATGATTAAATAATTAACAACAAATTTTAAAGTTTCTTTGCCATAAAAGCAGCGCCCACAATACCTGCATCGTTTTGTAATTTTGCAAGCGTTATTTTAGCAATTTCAACATCTTTAGAATAAAGCGATTTTTTTATTTCATCGTTTAATAAATCAATTAAATATTGTCCTGCATGTGATACTCCACCACCAAATGCAATTGCTTCTGGATCAATAATATTAATGAAATTTACAACACCAATTGATAAATATTTTACAAATCTGTCTACAGCATTTTTAGCTAATTTATCCCCAACTTTAGAAGCATCAAAAATATTTTTTGTTGTAATTTTTCCATAATTTCTTAAAATACTATCTTCATCAGATTCTTTTAAAAGTTTATCAGTATATTTGCCAATACCAGTTGCAGATGAAAATGTTTCTAAGCAACCATTTCTTCCACAATTACAATCGTAAAAATTTTCACCAACAACCATATGACCAATTTCAGCGCCAGCTCCATGTGAGCCTCTTACAACATTGCCATCAATAATTATTCCTCCGCCTACTCCTGTTCCTAAAGTTATCAAAATTGCGCTGTTATAGTCTTTTAAAGCGCCAATTTCATATTCAGCAATTGCAGCAACATTCGCATCATTATCAATATATGTCTCAACACCAATTAGTTGTTCTAACTCTTTTTTTAAATCTATTTGCTCAAGATTAATATTTGCACATTTTTCTAAAAACGAATTGTTATGGCTTACAACTCCTGGTACTCCAACGCCAACAACCTCAATTCTTTCTTTAGATTCTTTTTTTAACATATCTATTACTCTGGCAATATCAAGTATAATTTCTTCAGATTTTCTCCATGCACCTGTGGGTAATGACTTTTTTAAAACAATATTACCTTCATCATTTATTAACCCACCTTTAATACTCATACCACCTAAATCAATTCCTATTAACATATTGCCTCCTCATTTTATATCTTTTTATATCCACTAGGAGAATGTCCCGTGCATTTTTTAAATACTCTTGAAAAATAATTTGAATCATTATATCCAACTACACTTGCTATTTGCTTAATACTTTTATTAGTATTTCTTATTAGGTATTTTGCATTATCTATTCTCTCTTTTGTTAAATAATCAATAAAATTAATACCCGCTTCTTTTTTAAATAATTTTGAAAAATAATAAGTGCTTACACACATTTCTGTTGCAACCATTTCCAAAGTAATATCATGCATGTAATTACTTGATATATATAATTTAGCACTATTTATTATATCTTCAATATTTG